>ONIF01000245.1 GCA_900317795.1 uncultured Eubacteriales bacterium
CAAAATCAGAAATAGTATTTTGGAGATCAATTATTATTTCAGTTTCACTCAGGTAGTCCAGAACTACATTGGCAACCGATCTGCCTGTTATGTTTCCGACAGAAGAAAGAAAATAAACACTGACTTCACACTGTACCTTTGCGTTGTTTTGAGAGTATTTTCTTCGTTTTTCAGGATCATTCAGCTTTATTGACAGCCTGCCGTTATACTCTAAATTTCTGATAAATATGCCGTTGTTGTAAAACATATCCAATGAGGGATCACATCGGATAATTCCTTTATATGCCGTATATTTGTCGGGATACTGTGTTTTAAGCAGATAAAGCAATGTCTGTTTTTCAGCCGGTGTACGGCACACTATACCCTTCAAACAGTCTTTTGTACATATACCGTCCCGTCTGACAACTTCGGCTTGTCGGTGACGGATAATATCATCTCTGTTTTCAGGCGAAAAAGCACCCTCGTGATAAATCTTATCGAATGGCAGTTTTGCAAAATTTTCTGCACCGCTTAATAAGTTCAGGTCGTTCGTACCGGCACAGGTGGTTTCTGAGAACTCCACACCGTCCATCAAAAGAACTTTTTCAGCGTCCAAAAAGAAGAATATAGGAACGGGACAATTAGCGTTAATGTCTGCTTTTCTTACCGTTTCGGGTTTGTATCCCTCGTTATGATATTGAGTGGGCGTTTTAGGACGGAAGTATAATCTTGCATACTCCTTGATTTCTGATGATGATACGGACAATACTGCCGGGCTTGCATTATCAGAAACCATTAAATCTTCTTCGCTTGCTTTGTGCCTTGCGTATATCCAACCTTTTTCTATAATATTCAGTGCATTTCGGATGTCGGTAAAATGATAAAAATACATTGACCACCAATTCCGGCTTTTTGGCAGTCGTTTTCTTTGTGCTTCAATAATCTCACGGTAAGTCATATTATCCCTCTGCACACTGATAACCTGTGCTTTCTTCTAATTTGTTTTCATCTCCCGATACCAAAATCGGCTGCAAATATTTCAGCTTACTTAAAACCTGTAAAAGAATAGCGGAGTATTCTGCATAAGTTTCCGGTATCCGGTCATTCTCAATGATACCTGTGTTTCTGATATAATCCCAAAAATCACAGAACTGTTCATCTGAAATAGTAAACTCCCTGCCATTTTTTATTGTCAGACTTTCATCCTGCCAACTTATATGTTTGATACTTCCGTCAGCATAAAGAATTTGGTTATTGCTTTCAATAACTGCCTGCAATTCTTCTTTCAAGGTCTGAAAACTCAATGATTTAGGATTGCTGTGCAGCCAATCTACAAATGATGTATCCGTGTGTTCGGGGGTATCGGTAATATTATAGTTATCAGTATATATATAGATACTGATCGGCAAAGGACGGAGATATTTTTCCATTATGAGCTTTACGGCTGACCATTCCAAGCCGCCATTGCCACAACCAAGTTTAGGAAAGGCTATCGACTCGATACCAAGCCTTTCATAATTATCAACAAACTTTTGAAGTCCGCTTTCAATATATTCCATTCTGGACGGATTTCTCCAATGCTTTTTTGTCGGAAACATCAATACCCATTTTTCAGGGGATTTCCATAAGTATAGCTTTCCTGTGTCAAGCTGCTGTTTTTCGCAAACTCTCTGATATGCGGTAAACATTTCAGGATATTTCTTTTTGAATTGTAATGCAATTCCTTTACCCATTACACCAACAGTATTGACAGTATTAACTTGTACCTGTGCAGGGCTTGACAGTAAATCTCCTTTAAGATATGTCAGCATAATTATCACCCTCTAACTGTCACATTAACCTTATAAATCTCTATTATCAGTATATCATACAAGGGTAACCTTTTCAATATCGGTCAAACAGAAATATTTTGACTAAAGTTTGTAACTAATAATAGTGTCCACTATATCATAAACCATTTCTTGATCTTCTTTACTCAGCTTTGATATTTTATCACCAAAGATAGAACTTTTCACAGAATAGCCTTTTGTCAGAACATCGCACAAAACCATATCAGCAGAAACCTCAAGTACATTAAGAATAGCAATCAATGTTTCAAGTGATGGTATCTTTTCTCCTCGCTCAATCATTCCAACATAGTTTGGACTCAAATCTGTCTTTTCGGCTAAATCCTCTTGTCGCATTTTCTTTTCTATTCGATATTGTCTGATATATTTTCCGATTGAGTTCATCAGATAATCCTCCCTAATAGTTATAGTCTATGACTATTAGGATAAAATAATCCATATTTAATATACACAAACTATTAGGAATATGATATAACTATAAGTGATGATATGTGATAAAAATGTATAGGAGATTTTTTATGAACAAACACGAAAAAAATATAGCTTGCTGTTTCACCGGACATAGAAAGATACCACAAAGAAAAACTGAACAAATACAAGAAAGATTAAGAAATGAAATAGTTGCGGCTATTCAGAATGGATACACTTTCTTCTATGCTGGAGGTGCTATCGGTTTTGACACAATGGCAGCACAAGCAGTCCTTGAACTTAAAGCTCAGTATCCTTACATTAAACTGATACTTGTCTTACCTTGCGTTAATCAAACTGACGGTTGGGAGCAGTCAGATATTGATGAATATGAGCGTATAAGAGTTTTAGCTGATGAAATAATCTATACTTCAGAAGAAAACAAAAAAGGCTGTATGCACAAGAGAAATCGTTATCTTGTCGATCACAGCAGTTTGTGTATTTGTTATATGACAAGAAAATCGGGTGGAACAGCTTACACAGTTGAATATGCTACAAGTAACGGTTTGAAGATAATCAACATTTCAAAATAAAAAACATCTCCTATACTGAATTTTATTTCGGTGTAGGAGATGTTTTTTATTGCATTTTCAATTCTGCTTTATATTTGTAATATGTGTTGCGTGTTATTCCGATCATACGAATACAATCTACATCAGAAAGACTGCCGCCAAAGTCCCTTGAGAATTTCAAAATATCTTGTTTTGCCTTTATGCTTTTTTGAGTAACAATTTTCGCACCCTTTTTTCTGCCGATTTGTTTTCCTTGTTTTCGTGCTGTTTCTATACCCTCTCGTGTTCTTTGGTGTAGGTCTGATACCTCTTTTTCTGACTGCTCAAAGGCTATGATAATCTGCTCTTTTGCAAGCTCCATAAGATACTCATTTATCGCTTTCAAGATAAGTTTTAAAAGAAGTTAAATCATTTTTCGTAACGCCGGAGAGCATAGTATTAACCATTTGGCTCATCATACTGTTGGAATAAACCTTCTTCTCCGCTTCGGCGTTCTCATGAACGGTTGCGTTATCGCCCATTGAGGCGCTCATCATACCGTCCATATCAGCTGACTGCTCTTCAATCATCATAGGGTATGACGAAAGGGTGTTTTCCTCAACATCGTTAATATATCCCTGAAATCCGCTTGAAAGGGATAAAATCAGCGCTATGCCGATTATACCTATTGAGCCGGCAAAAGCCGTTAAAAAGGTTCTGCCCTTTTTGGTAAGCAGATTGGTAAGGCTGAGATTTAAAGCGGTGCCGAA
>ONIF01000040.1 GCA_900317795.1 uncultured Eubacteriales bacterium
TGACGCCATCGTCGTGGAAAACAGGGCGATGCTGGAGGAACTGGGGAGAGATACGACGCCGTGCTGGATGAAACAGGGCGGCCGCGCCGGATGAAACAGGGCGGAGCCGCGCCGGCCGCGATGCAACATGGCAGCCGAGCAGGATGAAACCGCCGGGTCCGCGCCGGCCGTGATGAAAGGACAACAATCGATTTCACAATAAAGGAGCAGAAGCAATTATAGAGATGATAAAAAATGCCGTTTCCATCAAAGATAACCGTATAAGCTGGATTACTATCAATATAATGGGTACAGATGCGGAAGTGAATATCAGTCCAAACCTTGCCCTAAATATTGACGACAAACAGAAAATCCCTGCAAGCAACATTTTTTCCAACGCTGACGGCACTGTTACACGCATGGAAGTAAAAAAAGGCTATTCAACCGTAAAAGTCGGTGACGGCATTCATAAAGGTCAGCTTCTTGTAAGCGGTGTAAAAGAATATACCGACGGTTCATCTGCACTTTTTGACAGCGAAGCTCAGATATATGCCAAAACTTTCCGCACCGTCACCATTTCAATTCCCAAGTCCTCCGAAACCCTTGCAAAACAAGATGATACGATTATCAAAAAAAGTATCAATATCATGGGACTTGCAATCCCTCTGACACTTCAGGGAAATCCCAACGGGGATTATATGAAATCCTCTCAGATACAGCAAATTGATATTCTCAATCACGGCATTCCCGTCTATTTCACTTCGGAAACGTGGCAGAAATATGAAAAACAGCCTGTTCATCTTAATGACAAACAGGCTGAAACTCTCCTGAAAAACAAGCTTGAATTATATGAACTTTTCATGCTGTACTCCGCCAACAAGGCAACTGTTTTAAATAAAAATCTGAAATTCTCCCAAGACAAAGACAACTATATTTTAACAGCGGAATACACTCTTGAAGAAGATGTCGCACAAAAAAGCGTTATTCAAATCAAAGATACGTCAAATTCGGGCACATAGTCCTTTTTAGCCGATGACAACTCCTGTACAAAGCCGTCAAGCCCCGTTTCCTCGAAATATTCCAATACCTTTGCATACTCTCTTGATGTAATTTTTCTGTTTATCTCGGGAAATTTCTCTGCATTTCCCAAAGGCGTATATTGTGCCATCAAACTCACTAAAATTTCATCTCCGAAATGCTCTTTCAGCAGGTCAAGCACCATAATCGAATTTTTTGTATTCTGTGGCAATATCAGATGTCGCACGATAACTCCCTTTTTCATCATGCCTGTTCCGTCAAATTCAGGCTTGCCTGTCTGCCTACACATTTCGGAAATTGCCTTTAATGCCGTTTCGGGATAGTTCTCCGCATTGGAATATTTTTTAGCCGTTTCGCCTTTTGCATACTTCATGTCGGGCAAATAGATATCCACTATCCCCTCAAGCCTTTTCAGAGTTTCCGCTTTTTCATATCCGCCTGTATTATAAACTATCGGTATTTTCGGCTTATGCATCTCAAAACACTCTATGATACTTTCAATATACGGTGTCGGACTGACTAAATTGATATTATGTACTCCCATATCTTCAAGACGCTTTATATGCTCGGAAAGCTCTTTCACACCGATAATTTTTCCATAACCGCCCGTACTTATCTTTGCATTCTGACAGAACACGCATGACATCACGCACCCCGAAAAAAATACCGCTCCCGAACCTCTTTCACCGCTGATACATGGTTCTTCCCAATAATGCGGGGCAATTCTTGCCACTTTCGGCAAAGTTCCCTGCCTGCACCAGCCTTTTCCGCTGTCAAGTCCTCTTTCTGCTCCGCACTCTCTCGGACACAATCTGCATATCATAAAAATCACCTTTCATCAAAAAGACACTGCACAATTCTGCACAGTGTCTTTTGTATTATTCAAAGTCAATCGCCAAATCGGGCAAATTCTCCGACCTGTCTATGATTACCATATCTGCCGACATATCCATAACATCAACGGCTATCTTATAAGCTTGATAATCTATTACACACTTTTCGCCTATCTCTATGACAACATCAGGCTCAAAAAGTTTTATTTCATCAAGCAGATTTTCGCCCGTACCGAAATATGTGATATGCTGTATGCCCAATTCATCAAGCTTTTTCTCGACAAGTGCAGATTGACCTGTCAGAAATGCCCTTTTCATGCCTTTCAGCTCGTCAAGGGCAACAGCCAAACTGCCCTCTTTGAAATATATCTTCTTCGGTAAACTGATACAAGACATTTTACAACCTCAATCACTTTCCATAATAGGCTTTCAAATAAATTTCCTTTATCTCCGACATCAACGGATATCTCGGATTTGCCCCCGTGCACTGGTCGTCAAATGCATTCTCTACCATTTCATCAAGGCTTGCAAGGAAATCTTCTTCGCTTACGCCGTAATCTGCAATGGTCTTTTTAATTCCGCAACGTTCTTTGAGTTCCTCTATTTTCCGGAGGAATATTTCAAAAGTTTCGTTGTCATCTTTGCCGGCAAATCCCAAAAATCTTGCACATTCGCAATATCTTTCCAGTGTATGCGGATATTTGTACTGTGAGAACGTACCCATTTTGGGCGGTACGGGGTCTGCATTGTATCTCATAATATAAGTGATAAGCAATGCATTGGCAACACCGTGTGCAATGTGATGATATGCACCAAGCTTGTGTGCCATAGAGTGACAAACTCCCAAGAATGCATTGGCAAAAGCCATACCTGCCATTGTTGAGGCTGTTGCCATTTTTTCTCTTGCAATGGGGTCATTTGCACCGTTTTCATACGCTGACGGCAAGTATGCAAATATGCTTTTCATCGCCTGCAATGCCAATCCGTCTGTATATTCCGTTGCCATGATAGAAGCGTATGCTTCAAGGGCGTGTGTCAATGCGTCAATGCCCGATGCACTCGTCAAGCCTTTCGGCTGGTTCATCATGTTATCAGCGTCAACGATTGCCATATTCGGCAAAAGCTCATAATCTGCAAGGGGATATTTTATATGCGTTGTTTCGTCTGTGATAACGGCAAAAGGTGTTACTTCCGAACCTGTTCCGGATGATGTCGGAACGGCTACAAAATACGCTTTTTCTCCCATTTTCGGGAACGGGCATATTCTCTTTCTTATATCCATGAAACGCATAGCCATGTCCATAAAATCTGTTTCGGGGTGTTCATAGAGTACCCACATGATTTTACCTGCGTCCATTGCAGAACCTCCGCCCAATGCAATGATTACATCAGGCTCAAACAATTTCATAGCTGCCGCACCCTCTTTTGCAGAGGCAAGAGTTGGGTCAGGCTGTACGTCATAGAAACAAGTATGCTGAATGCCCAATTCGTCAAGCTTGCTTTCGATAGGCTTTACATAGCCGTTTTTATAAAGAAAACTGTCTGTTACAATAAATGCTTTTTTCTTGCCCATCATGCCAAGTTCATCAAGTGCCAACGGCATACAGCCCTTTTTGAAATAGACTTTCTGAGGAGTTCTGAACCAAAGCATATTTTCACGACGTTCCGCAACTCTCTTGATATTCAGAAGATGTTTTACACCGACATTTTCCGAAACGGAGTTTCCGCCCCATGAACCGCATCCCAATGTCATGGACGGGGTAAGAGCAAAGTTATACAAATCGCCTATACCGCCATGTGATGACGGAGTATTTATCACGATACGACAAGTTTTCATTGCATGATAATGCTTTTCAATTTTTTCTGTCTGTGCAGGGTGTATGAAAAGAGAAGAAGTATGACCATAACCGCCGTCTGCAACAAGCTGTGCAGCCTTTGCAAGTGCTTCATCAAATGTTTCAGCTTTATACATACCCAAAACGGGCGACAACTTTTCATGTGCAAATTCTTCGCTTATATCAACGCTTTCCACTTCACCGATAAGAACCTTTGTCTTTTCGGGCACTTCCACGCCTGCCAGCTGTGCTATTTTATAGGCTGACTGTCCGACAATTCTCGCATTCAGAGAGCCGTTTATTAAAATCGTCTTTCTTACTTTGTCAATTTCATCATCTTTGAGGAAGTAACAGCCCCTTGCGGCAAACTCTTTTTTAACCTCATCATAAATATCCGCAAGAACTGTTACACTCTGCTCTGACGCACATATCATGCCATTGTCAAAGGTCTTTGAATGAATGATAGAATTGACGGCAACTTTTATGTCAGCCGTACTGTCTATGATAACAGGTGTATTTCCTGCACCAACGCCCAATGCAGGCTTTCCCGATGAATAGGCGGATTTTACCATACCCGGACCACCTGTTGCAAGGATAGTATCCGAATTTCTCATAAGAGCGTTAGTCAATTCCAATGACGGCACATCTATCCACCCAATGATATTTTCGGGTGCACCTGCCTTTACAGCCGCTTCAAGAACGATTTTAGCCGCTGCAATCGTTGATTTTTTTGCACGGGGGTGAGGGCTTATAATAATGCCGTTTCTTGTTTTCAAGCATATCAAAGCCTTGAAAATTGCCGTTGAAGTCGGGTTTGTAGTAGGAATGACTGCACCGATAATGCCGATAGGCTCTGCAATTTCCGTCAAGCCAAATGCTGTATCACGGCTGATTACTCCACAAGTTTTCGTATCTTTATACTTATTGTAAATATACTCTGCCGCATAGTGATTTTTGATTACTTTATCCTCAACAATACCCATGCCTGTTTCCTCAACAGCCATTTTGGCAAGAGGAATACGAGCCATATTCGCAGCTATTGCAGCCGCCTTAAAAATTTTATCAACCTGTTCCTGAGAGTACTCCGCAAATTTTTTTTGTGCCTCTCTCACCTGTGAGAGTTTCTTTTCAAAGCTTTCAATATCGCTTACTTCAAATATATTATTCTCCATATCATTTTACCTCCGTTTAAAAATGATTTCGTTATACTTTTATTATAGTCGATTGTTCAAATATCGTCAATATTGTTTTGCATATTTTTCTTTGTTTCGAGCATTTTAATAACGGTACTTCTTTTTACCATTCTGCCCTTTAGTGAAACATATTCATTTTTATCGCCTTTTGAGAGTATTTCCAACTCTTCTATTGTAATCGCCTTTTCATTTTCGGCAAGTTCCTTTTTTATATCGGATTTTCTTTTCTCCTCTGCATAGGGCTTTATGACAGCTTTTTCTATGGTCTGATAGGAATTGTATATGCATATATGCGACATCAACACAGGCAAAAATAAGATTGTCATAACCCCAAGCACTATAAAAAATATCAGCCAGCTGTTTGACATCATTAAAACCGAGGTCACTACTGCAATGATAAATAACAGAGATACAAGCGTCTTTAAATGCTGTAAAATACCGCCCGTCACAAGCATGACGGCATTTTTCAGCATTTCACTCATTTTCAAATCAACCGTCACCGCCATTGTCACAAGTGACAGTTCAACAAACATGAAAAACAATCCAGCTATCAAGCTCATTATCAAATAAAATATGACAATCGGTTTATCAAGATTTTCCCTAAAATATGCAAACGTGATATACAGTCCCAATGACACTATATATACAATTACACCGTTTACCGAAAAGAATTTCCAATTCTCCTTTATTCCCTTAATAAAATCTCCATAGGGCTTTATTTGCTGTCTTGCAGTCAGCTTTCTGCATATATACATAAGCCCTGCCGTAAAAGGCGACATCAAAGGCACTATCAAAAACAGCCCGAATAAATTCATTTCGCCCGTTAATTTGAACATCAGCATGATTATTCCCAGAAATACCGCCAACGGTATGCAGTAAAGCAAATTTGCGAGTGTCACTTTTCCGATACTGTCAAAATACCCTTTCATAAAATCCGTCAAGCCGTATTTTCTCTGTCCCTGAGCCATATTTTTACCACGTTCCTTTTATCCTCAAAATTTGAATATCCACGAAAAACATACTGCAAATATCACATCAAGTACTGCCGACACCACGCATAAACACAACATCAACAGCATGGTTTTCAAATATTTTTTCATCTGTATATGCATATCGTCTTTCACTTCGCTTCTCGTAAAAAGCCCTGCCATTTTTAAAGAGTTTCCCATAGCCTCCATTGATGCATACGATATGACAAGTGCAGACAAAAACGCTCCGGGCAATACAACAAGCAAATTATATCCCACTCCATAAAAGCCGTATATTCCATATAACCAGCCTGCCGACAAGCCATAGCCATACCCTTTAAAAAACGGTACTGCCCATGCAAAAAATCCGCCCCAAAGTGACAATCCCAATAAAAATATGACGGCAAGAAATATTACGTATGAACCGAATGACGATACAAATGCAGAAATCAATCCCTGTGAACATCTGACATTATAGTTTGTCTGAAAAATAAAGTCAAGCCTTTTCATCATTTCATCATCGGCATTCCTGCCCGAAATCGCCCCGAACACGATTCCCGTGAAAAGCACTATGCAGAATATCATCAATATCCCGCTTTTCCTTGACCTTACCCCGACTTTCAACGGACTTGAAAATATTATCTTCTTCATAAACACTTTCTCCAATATATTTTTCTAAATGTTTATGAAAAACCCTCCGCAAAAATTCAGCCTGCATAAAATTTCTCCGCAAATCTCACGCTGTCCATAGCATCTGCACCGTAAAAGTCCGCCCCTATCATATCCGCATATTCCTGATTTAAAACAGCACCGCCTACCATGGTAGTAATACTCCTGTCTGTTTCATTCAGCAGTTTTATCGTTTCCGCCATTGACGGTACTGTTGTTGTCATCAATGCACTCAGTCCCACCAATTTACAGTTATGTTCCAATGCACACTTTACAATCATTTCGGGCGGTACATCTCTCCCCAAGTCATACACCGTAAATCCATAACTTTCCATCAAAACTTTTACAATGTTTTTTCCTATATCATGTATATCTCCCTTGACCGTCGCCAAAACAATGGCTTTGCTTTTATCAATCCGGTCTTTGGGGATTTTCTTTTTCACTTCCTCAAAAGAAAGTGAAGCCGTTTCCGCACTCATCAAAAGCTGTGGCAAATATGCCTTTTTCTGTTCAAAAGCCGTTCCTATCTCATTCAGTGCAGGCACGATATGTTTATTGATGACATCAAGGGGCGATATGCTTTCCAACAGCTTTTTCGTTTGAGTGACTGCACCGTCTTTTAAGCCTTTCACAATGCATACATGGAGATTTTCTTCCGACTTCACATCAGTTTTTGCAACTCCCTGAATGGCTGACGCATAATTGATATAATCCACACAACCTGTATCTAAACAATTCAACGCCCTGTACGCATAGTAAATATTCATCATTTCCTCTGCAAACGGGTTCATTATTGCACAATTCAAGCCACTCTGCAAGGCATTTGCATAAAACGTGCTTGTCACAAGATTTCTTTGAGGAAGTCCAAACGATATATTTGATATGCCAAGACTTGTTTTTACGCCCAATGCCCTTATCAATCTGATACTTTCCAGCGTCACTACCGCACTTTCGGGATTTGACGAAATAGTCAATGCAAGTGGGTCAACAATTATCTCTCTCTTTGAAATGCCGTATTCCTCTGCCCTTGCAATGATTTTTTCTGCAATTTTCGCCCTGTCGGGTGCATTGTCGGGTATGCCCTTTTCGTCTATTGTCAAGGCAATCAGCCCTCCGCCATATTTCTGCACTATCGGCAAAACATTTTTCATGCTTTCCTCCGTGCCGTTCACGGAATTCACCAACGGCTTTCCGTTGTATATTCTCATCGCCTGTTCCAGCGTTTCAAATTTAGTCGAATCTATCTGCAAAGGCAAATCTGTAACCGCCTGTATGCCCGATATACATTTTTTCATCATATCCGTTTCGTCAATTTCGGGTAAGCCTACATTTACATCAAGTATATGTACATTTTTATCTGCCTGCCTTACCGCCTCATTCAGCACATAATTCAAATCCCCTGTACGCAAAGCCTCTTTTAATTTCGGCTTGCCTGTCGGGTTTATTCTTTCCCCTATCAAAATCGGCTCTTTATCAACAATAACAGCATGAGTATAGGAAGATACCATTGTGATGTCTTTATATATCGGGCATTCATACGGCATATATTGTGTTTTCTCAATCGTCTTTTTGATAAATTCGGGCGTTGTTCCGCAGCAGCCGCCCAATATACTTGCACCGTGTTCCGCCAACTGTACCATGTAATCCGAAAATTCCTCTGCACCGATATTAAAGACCGTTTCACCGTCAACGACTTCGGGCAAGCCTGCATTTGGATTGACGATTATCGGCACAGATGAATATTTTGCAAAATCGTCTATGATTTCAAGCATTTTGTCGGGACCGAGTGAACAGTTCATTCCAAGTGCATCAACTCCCAATCCCTCCAGCATGGCAATCATTGCCGCAGGATTGGCACCCGTCATCAATTTTCCCGTGCCGTCATACACGTTTGTAACAAATATCGGCAAGTCACAATTTTCTTTGGCTGCCAGAACTGCCGCCTTTGTTTCATAACTGTCATTCATAGTTTCTATCAAAATCAAGTCTGCACCGCAGTCTTTTGCGGCTTTCACGTTATCCGCAAAGATAGAAACAGCTTCCTCAAATGCCAAATCTCCCAAAGGTTCAAGCAGTTTTCCCGTAGGTCCCATGTCGAAAGCAATATATTTTTCACTTTCCCCGACTTCCTCAACGGCTTTTTTTGCACACTCTATGCCCTTTTTTATCAACTCCGCATAATTCAGAAATTTAGTCCTGTTTACTCCGAATGTATTTGTTTTTATAATATTTGCCCCTGCCTTTAAATACGACTTATGCAAGGTTACTATTTTATGCGGCTGGGTGATATTCCAAGTTTCGGGGGCTTCACCTGCTTGCAAGCCTTTTTTCTGCAAAACAGTACCTGTTCCCCCGTCAAAATATACACGCTTTTCTTTTATCAATTCTCTTATATCTTTCATATATCTATCCCCATTCTCAAGCCTAACTCAATTTTTCATAAAACCACCGTCAGAATAACTGCACATTGCACATTGCTAATTGCACATTGTCAATAAACCCCCATAATTGCAGTGATTGATTTTACAGGTGTCATCAGGTATGCGGAATTTAAAGTGATACCTAAAGTTTCAGCGGCACTCAGTCTTTCCAAAAGCGGTTTCTGAAATTCAATGGAGAAATCCCCGTAGCCTGCACTGAAACGGCTTGCACACTTCAAATTTTTGCTTAAAATATCCGATACATAGTCGCAAAAGCTCTCTATTGCCGCAGAAGAAAGCCCATCTGTCACAAAATGCTCTGCCTGTGAGGTAATATTGAGCCTTGCAAGAAGTCTGTCAACAGCTATCCCCGCTGTGACGGCTAATACAAACACTTCCCTGCACCCCTGCAAATTCTTGTAAAGATTTTTGCTTTTTACCTGTGCAAAGTCGAATTTGCAAATATTTTCCTCTGACAAGTCAACGGGTATTCTGATATATGCACACCTGTAATTCACAACGGCACTAAACTGCTTTCGGCACTTTTCAAGCACTTCACTTTCATAATTCCTGTCGGTTTTCAGCCTTAATGCAAGCTCATTTTTATTTATCTCTATATCTTCGGCATTTGCCATAATGATTTTTACATCACTGTTTTTCATTCAAATCACCTTACAAATTATATCATATAATTTCCGTACTTGCAACAAACAGAATACCCATACAGAAAATTCTGTACGGGTATTCCAAATTCAGAAGGTATTCATATAAGACGTTATACACTTACTTGCCTGTTACTGTAAAGTATTTTACAGCAGTTGCCTTTTTACTGTCTGTAACGGTTACACGTATCTGATAAGTAGCGGCTGTGGGGATAGTAACATTGGTGTAGGTTGAAGATGTATTGGAAATAGTTGTCCAGCCCGATGAACTTCCCACGAGCATTCTCTCTACTTTATAAGTATAGGGAGATGTGCCGTTAGCAGCCGCAAAAGTTACTTTAACCGTTTTACCGCTTGTAACGCTTGTTGCACTGATAGTTGAATTGTTTGTAATAGCAGATGTTACCGTCACGGTAAAATACTTCTTAACAACTGTTCCTGTATTGTCTTTAACCTTGACACATACATCTTTTGTGCCTGTGCCTGCAAACTTGATTGAAGTAGAAGTTGTTGTGGAGAAATCCTGTTTTGTACTCCATGTGTCGGAAGAAGATGCCTTGTAGTAAACAGCGTATTTATAAGGAGTTGTACCGCCTGTTGCAGATGCTTTTACAGCTATCGTATCACCAAGTTTAACGCTTGCTGCCGAAAGGGTTGAAGTATTGGAAAGAACTGCATTTGTTACTTTGAGAGTGAAGAATTTCTTTTCAACTGTGCCGTTGCTGTCCTGAACTTTGATACATACATCATAAGTGGTAGCTTTTGCAGGCTTTATTGTAACGGTTTCGTTAGGCTTGAAGCCCTGTGCGGTAGTCCAGTTGGAGTCGCTTGTCTTTTTGTAGAGCATAGCGAAATTGTAGTAGCCTGTACCGCCTGTTGCAGAACCTGTGAGAGTAACGGTCTTGCCGAGAGTGATAGACGTTGCTGACATCTTTGAAGTATTTGTCAAGCCCCGCTTAACTGTTACTGTAAAGTATTTTTTCTGAATGCTGCCGTCAGACATCTTGACTTTTATGCAGATGTCATAAGTAGTAGCCTTTGCAGGTTTTATTGCAACTGAACTTGTTGTGCTGAAATCCTTTGCGGTAGTCCAGTTTGTATCACTTGTTTTCTTATAGAAGAAAGCATACTTTGAACCGCCCGAAGCACTTGCCGTAACGGTATTTCCAAGAGTTATAGTTGTTGCCGAAATTTTCATTGTTGCAGTAGGCAAAGGACCTATTTTCAATGTAAAGAATTTCTTCACGATAGTGCCTGTCTTATCCTTTACTTTGATACATACATCATATGCTACAGCTTTTGCGGGTTTTATTGAAACAGTTGTATTTGTGCTGAAATTCTGTGCGGTAGTCCAGTTTGTATCGGTTGTTTTCTTATAAACCATCTGATACTGATA
>ONIF01000044.1 GCA_900317795.1 uncultured Eubacteriales bacterium
TATGAGAATATAGAAGAAAAAGCCGTACAGGGACTTGCTTATGCAAGAGTTATTGACAACGAAGCTAAAAAGCTGATGAGGAGGGATTATATTCGCAAATCGGTAAGAATGCCAATAAAGAAATAAAAACACAATATTGTGTTTTTTTGACCGTTTTTTATAGGTTTATGTTATAATAAAATGGGGATTGCTCGAAAATGTAAAATTAAAGGAGGCTTTTTTATGAGCAGGCAAAGAAAACAGATTATCAGAAAAATTGCTGCACTTGGTATATCTGCTGTAATGGTTGTCGGCAGTGCTTTTTTACCCACAGCACCTGTATATCTTAGTGGCAATATCACAGCAAATGCGGAAACATATACTTCCGGTGACTTTAATTATTGGATAAGCAATAAAAACACTGCAATAATCACAAAATACAATGGCTCAAAAGACATTACTTCCATGATTATTCCAAGTGAGTTAAACGGTTACACAGTAACAAGCATTGATGAACGTGCTTTTGGCTACCTTACAAGCTTGATACATGTGACCATTCCGGATAGTGTGACAAGTATTGGTCGATATGCTTTTGAAGGCTGTACAAGCTTGACAAGCATAGTTATTCCTGACAGTGTGACAGATATAAGTGAATCGATATTATACAATACAGCATGGTATAATAACCATTCTGATGGTGAGGCTTTATACTTGGGAGATATTTTGCTCGGCTACAAGGAACAAAGACCAAAAAGTACAAGTATAGATATCAAAGACGGAACGAAAGTTATTGCAAGAAAAACTTTTTATCAATGCGTAAACCTTACAAGCATAACTTTGCCTGGTACTATAACAATTATTGGTCAGGAAGCTTTTAGTGGTTGTTCAAGCTTAAAAAGTATAAATATTCCAAATAGTGTAACTGATATTGGAAGCAATGCTTTTTATAATTGTACAGGCTTGACAAGTATAAATATTCCTGAAAGTGTAACTGATATTGGAATTGGTGCTTTTTCAGGTTGTACAGGCTTAACAAGCGTAACATTGTCTGACAGCCTAACAAGCATCAGTAATGGAACTTTTCAATCATGTCATGGTCTGGACAGTATAACTATTCCTGACAGTGTGACTTCAATCGGTAATGGTGCTTTTTATGATTGTACAAGCTTAACAAGCATAACTATTCCTGACAGCGTGACGGATATTGGAAATAACGCTTTTCGTAATTGTTCAAATTTGGCAGCAATATCTATTCCTAATAATGTAACAAGCATTGGTTCCTGTGATTTTTTAGGCTGTACAAGCCTTACAAGCATAACTATTCCTGACAGCGTGACAAGCATTGGTGGGTATGCTTTTTCAGACTGTACAAACCTTACAAGCATAACTATTCCTGACAGCGTGACAAGTATAGGCGAAGACGCTTTCTCTAATTGTTCAAGTTTGACAAGCATATCTTTGTCTAATAGTGTAACAACAATTACAAGTAATGTCTTTAGAAATTGTTCAAGCTTGAAAAGCATAATTATTCCTGATAGCGTAAATTTCATTGAAGGGAGTTCCTATACGACTGTATGGGGGATTCAAACAGTTTTAGAAAGTGCTTTCATTGGCTGCAGTAATTTGGAAGAAGTATACATACTCAACAAACAGGTGGACATTGGAGGTTATGCTTTCACAGATTGTCCCAAATTGACTAAAATATACGGTTTCTCCAACAGCACCGCACAAAGCTTTGCTAAAAATCACAATATTACATTTTATGATATTGATATTGTAGCAAATATTGTTTTTGAAGAAAAAAATATTGATATTGCAAAAGGCAGTACCAAAAAATTGAATATACTTTTTACTCCTGCCATGACTACAAATAAAACAGTAACATTTTATTCGGGGAATCCTGACATTGTTTCTGTTGATGAAGATGGCAATATTCGTGCGTTAAAAGCCGGAAAGGCTGTTATTTATGCGTACACCCCGAATAATATATACGCACAATGCTTTGTGAATGTTCTTGAACCGGCAAGTTCAGTAAAGATTGACAAAACTTATGCAACTATCGGTGTGAATGATACGTTGACACTAAATGCTGAGATTTCTCCGTCAACATCTACCGACAATGTAACATGGTCATCGGATAATCAAAGCATTGCTCAAATAAGCAGCTCAAATGGAAAACAGGCTGTAATTAAAGCTCTTCAGACTGGTACAGTAAATATTATGGCAACTACTGACAGTGGAAAAACATCCTATTGTAAAATTATTGTCAAGCCTCATATAACAAATATCAGCTTTCCTGAAAGTATTTATCAAATCAACAAAGGAGAGATATTTTCGCTTGAGCCGACAATGACTCCTGCTGATTCTATTGATACGATAAAAAGCTATACTTCAAGTAACAAAAATGTTGCAACCGTTGATAATTATGGCAATGTGACAGCATTGTCTGCCGGTCAGACAGAAATCAGTGTTACAACCTCCAACGGAAAAACTGCTAAATGTATTGTAAACGTGCTTGTACCGTCAAGCTCCATAAAACTTGATAAAACTTATGCGACTATAGGAGTTAATGATACATTAACCTTGAATGCCGAGGTTTCTCCATCTGACTCTACCGACAAAATAACATGGTCATCAAATGATGAAGGTATTGCTTCAATTAGCAATACCAACGGAAAACAGGCGGTAATTAAGGCTTTGAAAGTTGGCACAATAAAAATTACTGCTACAACTGAAAGTGGTAAAAGTATTTCTTGCACAGTTACAGTAAAGGCTCATGCATCAAATGTTAATTTTTCACAGAGTTCCTATGAAATTGAAAAAGGAGAAATATTCTCACTTGATACTACAATAACACCGATAAACTCGATCGATACGGTAAAAAGTTATGTTTCAGCTGATCCCGATATTGCAAAAGTTGACAATCAAGGCAATGTCACAGCATTATCAGCAGGACAGACAAGCATTACTGCTACAACTTCAAATGGTTTAAGTACGTCATGTAATGTAAAAGTGGTTGTTTCTGCAACTGATGTAACGCTTGATAAAACTTCTGCAACAATCGGTGTCAATGATACACTCACACTCAATGCCAATATCATTCCGCAAGATTCTACGGAACAGATAAAATGGTCATCAGATAATGAAAATATTGTAAATATAACCAGTATTACTGGGAATCAGATCGTTATTAAAGCTGTAAAAACTGGTACAGCCAATATCACAGTTACTACCGATAGCGGAAAGAAAGCTGTTTGTAAAGTCAATGTAAAGCCTCACGCCGAATCTGTCGGATTTTCACAGAGTGTCTATGAAATAGAAAAAGGAGATACTTTATCACTTACACCGACAATTAAACCTGCTGATTCTGTTGATACGATAAAAAGTTATGTTTCAAGCAACTCTGATGTTGCAAAAATTGACGGTAATGGTAAAGTAACAGCATTATCAGCAGGACAGACAAGCATTACTGCTACAACTTCAAATGGAAAAATAGCTAAATGTACTGTCAAAGTTAATGTTGCAGCTACATCTATCAAACTCAGCCAAAATACTGCCACTGTTGAAAAGGGTTCTGTATTTACACTTATTGCTACAATGCAGCCTGATGATTCAAATGACAATATCACATGGACTTCAAGTGTACCAACAGTAGCAACGGTTGCAGAGGGTGTTGTAACTGGTATAAATGTCGGTACAACCGTAATCACAGCAACAACACATAGCGGGCAGAAAGCTTCCTGTACAGTTGTTGTAGAAAATGCAACAATTGAAGTTACAAAAATTACACTGAACAAAACCTCTTTGAATCTTGTAAAGGGCAATTCTGAAACACTCACAGCAACAGTTTATCCGTCTGATGCAAGCAATAAGACATTGACATGGAAATCAAGCAACAGTAATGTTGCAACAGTCTCAAACGGCAAAATAACGGCTGTTGCAGTCGGCACAGCAACAATTACAGCAACAGCAAATAATGGTCAAAATGCTGTTTGCACGGTCAATGTAACAGCTTCGGCAAAATTTGAGTGGGGCAGGGATAATTGGAGATTCACAAATTCCTCTGTTTATTTTGGAAATAATTATTATATAAACTCAAATTATTATAATAAGTTGTTACGGGGATTAAATAATACAGAAAAAAAGCGAGTAATTGAAGGTTTAAGTGAATCTTGGGGAGGTTCTTGTTATGGTATGGCAAGCTTATCTATTCTCGGAAGCTACAATATCATTGATCCCGGTGTTTACACCAACGGTGCACATTCTATAAATGAGATTTCTTCTCCGCCATCCTCTGATGTAAAATCACTTATAAATTATTATTATGCTATTCAGTTTACAGACCAAATATATCAAAAGACTCTGACCGCTATATATCAATCTGAAGAAGAAAAAATAAAAAGACTGCTTAGATGTCTTGAAGACGGCAGTCCAACACTATTTACATATTTTTGGGGAGAATATAATCCGATCAGTCAGCGTTATGATACTCATGGACACGCCATAGTAGCATATGATGTCAAGAATGTATCAGGAACCATCAATGAATTCAAATATGACAAAAAAGTATTGACTTATGATAACAGACTCACAGGTCTGTCAGACGGCAAATGTATTTATATCAATACACAGGAATATTCATGGTATTTACCTGATGATAATGCATACTCATATTATTCTGACAGTACAGATTATTTTGGAATTATTACTGATAACCTGGATGACATTAATTATCATGGATATATAAACGGAAATAATAAAGTATCTGTTGGGGATTTTATAGCCTCGCTTTCCACATCGAGCATTTCTCCCGAAATCAAGTGGTCAAGCTTCAGTGAAACAGGCTCCGGTGGAGGATACAATGCCGTTGAAGATGATGAAATCAAATTATTTGCTCCTATGACAGACGATAATAATTCAAATAAGCTGGAGGTAGGATTTAAGAACTCCAAAAAGGGTTATTCTATGAAAATCGGAAGTAATATGCCCCAGGAAGCATCCATGAGATATGAGAATAATCTTATAAAAGTTGAAACATCGAATACAAACAGATTGTCCTTTGCTCCAAGCGGTTTTACAGCTATCGAGGGAAATAACACAGATTATAAATTTGATGTTATATACAATGAAGGATATTATTACGGAGATTGGTACGAAATTTCTGTAAATGGCTCCAAAGTAAATAATGCAAGTCTTAAACCAAAATCCGACGGATATATTTTAGAAGCTACAAATTTGAATGATGTTAAGATCACTTTCAAAAATGATGCCCTTAGTTCGACAAAGACCTTTTCTACAGATTACAGCAGGGTTTTTATCTATGAAATTGATGAAAACACTGTTGGTCTCAAAGTAGATACCGACAATAACGGTACTTATGAAACAGACATTACAGATCAAAATAATTTAAAAAATATATCTGCCATTTCCTCTGAAGCAATATATCTTGGTTCAAATGTTAATGTCAAAGCATCTGCAACAGGCGGTATATCTCCTTATCAGTATGCAGTTTACTACAAAAAATCAGAAGCTTCAAATTGGATAACTGCTCAGAATTTTGGAACAAATGCCAATTCAACAATCACACCTTCAGCAATCGGTACTTATAGCATTTGTGTTAAGGTCAAGGATGCAAAAGGTACGATTGCAAAGCAGTATTTCACCTTGACAGTAAAAGATGCTGAATTTTTAAGTAAATCATCACTGTCAGCAACTTCTGTAAATGTCGGAAGTTCTGTAACTGTAAAATGTTCAGCAACAGGGGGCACATCTCCTTATCAATACGCTGTACTTTACAAAAGACCAGACAGCTCAAATTGGGGAGTCTTGCAGAATTTCAGTACTAATGCCAATGTGACAATTAAGCCTGCTACGGTTGGCACATATAATATATGCACTAAGATCAAGGATGCAAACGGTACAATTACAAAGCAATACCTGAAATTGATCGTAAAGGCAAATGTTTTGGCAAGCAAATCATCACTTTCAGCGGCTTCTGTAAATGTCGGAAGCTCTGTAACTGTAAAATGTTCTGCAACAGGGGGGACAGCTCCTTATCAATACGCTGTATTTTACAAGAAGCCAAACACCACAAATTGGGGAACTGCACAGAATTTCAGCACTAATGCAAATGTAACCATTAAACCAATTATAGTTGGAAATTATGAGATTTGCACAAAAGTCAAGGATTCCAATGGTACGGTGGCAAAACAGTACATGACATTGACTGTAAAAGTAAATGATTTGGCAATCAGATCATCACTTTCAGCAACTTCTGTAAATCTTGGAAACTCTGTAACTGTAAAATGTTCAGCAACAGGGGGCACATCTCCTTATCAATACGCTGTACTTTACCAAAGACCAGACAGTACAAATTGGGGAGTCTTGCAGAATTTCAGTACCAATGCGAATGTAACGATTAAGCCTACTATGGTTGGCACATATAATATTTGCACTAAGATCAAGGATTCAAACGGTACAATTGCAAAGCAATACTTGAAATTGACCGTAAAGGCAAATGCTTTGGCAAGCAGATCTTCATTGTCAGCGACCTCTGTAAATGTCGGGAGCTCTGTAGCTGTAAAATGTTCAGCTACAGGTGGCACTGCTCCCTATCAATATGCAATATTTTATAAGAAAGTTGAAAGTTCAAATTGGAACATTGCTCAGAACTTCGGTACAAACGCAAATGTAACGATAAAACCTACAACAAGTGGTACCTATGATATTTGTGCTAAAGTGAAAGATACCAAAGGTATGGTTGTTAAACAGTATTTCAAACTGGTTGTCAAATAGTAAAAAAGAAGGGTGCCAAAGGATAGATTAATGCTTTGACACTCTTCTTGCTGTTATCAAATAAAGACCATATATAAAATATCAAAATAAATATATAAAAAATCGTATCAAAAAAACATTAAAAGTAAACGCTTAGTGAGATTAACTTTACATCAAATTAGACAAGCCTTTATTTCGGTATGCTTTCAGAATATCCATATCCCCCTCAAAAGAGCCGTATTTTGAGGGGGACATGCGAAAGGATAACTCTTAATATTCCTAATAGCCATAGAACGCACATAACGGCTTTATACGGCTTATATGAGCATGTTTATTGGTCAGCACTCAGACAACAGAAATCCCATATAAAGCGGAAGTGTCAATATATTATTTTCTTCACCAATATTGTAATTACCAAGTTTTATTGCATAGTCAATATGGTAAATATCCTTGTTCTTCATAACTGTTTTAAGGCTTTTTGTGTTTCCTTGTGTTGCTTTTATCTCAATAGGCATACATTTTCCTTTATAACGAATAAAAAAATCTATCTCCAGACCAGAATCCTTATGGAAATAATAGAGTTTTCTCCCCATTTTTGAAAAAAAGTCTGCTGCAAGATTTTCAAATATCGCACCTTTATATCCAAGCAGATTGCCACTTAAAATATCAAACTGTGTACCATCTTCCAACATACTCACAAAAAGTCCTGTATCTATCATATACACCTTGAATATATCATTGATTGCATTACCGTCTAAGGGGAGTTCCGTTGTTGTCAGATTGTAGCATCTTTTTATGATCCCCGCATCCTCTATCCATTGCAGACTTCCTGCAAATCTGGCAGCAGTTGAGCCTTTTTTTATCAGTGAATACTGAAATTTCTTGTTTTCTTTTGCAAGCTGTCGGGGAATGGACTGAAAACATTCTTTTATCAATGGCTTGTCCTTATCATCTGCGTATTTAATCATGTCATCTTCATAAGACCTAACAATATCCCTTTGAAGCTGCAAAACAATATTCATTTGCTTTGTATCAATAAATGTTTGCACAACATCGGGCATACCGCCTACAACTACATATTGCAGCAAAAGTTGATGATAACGACTGTGCAGAGGTTCTTCAACGGGAGTTTTGTCCTGCAAATGCTTTTTCAGCCTGTCAATAAGATTTTCACTGATACCATTTGCCCATAGAAATTCTTCAAAATCAAGTGGATACATTGTGATGACTGTTTCATAGCCTACGGGGACAGACTTCGGAGCTTTTCCGTATCCCGATACACCAAGCAGAGAACCTGTGCCGATCACATCATATCTGCCATCAAGATGAAAAAATTTCAATGCTGTTCTTGCTTCGGGACAATCTTGTATTTCATCAAATATAATGACTGTCTTGTACGGCACAAAAAAAGTATTATTTCCCATGAGTGCCGACATCATCATGATAATGTCATCGACTTCAAGAGAATTTCTAAAAATAGCGGAATAGTTCGGATTGTTGAAAAAATTGATGTACACTGTATTTTTATAGTTTTCTTCACAAAATTTGCGTACAGAAAAGGTCTTTCCACACTGACGACAGCCTTTTATGATAAGCGGTTTATGATTGGGTGTTTGTTTCCAAGTCAGAAGCTGTTGTTCTATTTTCCTTTTGAGCATAATAAATCCCCCTTAAAAAAGCATACACCTATATTATACCCATATATAAAACTTTTTCAAGGGAGTTTTTGCTATATTTATAAACTTTTTTAAATGACTTTTTGAAAAATTAAAAACTTTATCTGAAAATCAGTTTTTCTTTCTGCCAAATAATCTTGAAAAAATACCTTTCTTTTGTTTCGTTTGTTCTTGATTAGGCAGTTGTTCAATGCTGTCAGAATGTTCGGTAAGTTGTTTTTGTATCGTACCTGCATGGAGAGCCTGTGCCGCAGTCAAAGCTGTTGCCATACTTTCCATTGCAGTAGTGAGCTGTCCGATTTGTTCCTGTAATATCTGGATTTGATGATCTTTGATGGCTAATTGTTTATTCAGTATAGATAACTGCTCTTGTAAAATCGAATTTTGCGTTTCTTGATTTACTTGAAGCGATTTTTCTTCCTCGTGAAGCGTTTTTGAAATTGTCTGAAGCGATTTTTCTTCCTTGTGAAGCGTTTTTGAACTTGCATGAAGCGATTTTTCTTCCTTGTGAAGCGTTTTTGAACTTGCATGAAGCGTTTTTTCTTCGTCATTTTTCGATAGTTGTAACTTTATTTGCAGAATCTGCTTTTCAGAAAGCACATATTTGTTGCCTATCTTGCAGAGCTTATCTTGCAAACCTAATTGCACTATTGCTCTGCCGATGGTGGATTTACTCACACTAAGTTCATCAGCAAGCTGCCTAATTGTCATTTCCATTTTACTGTCACCCTCTGTCTAAATACTCCTCAAAAATAATTTTACTTCAAATCGTCCCAAAAGTGAAGTATGAAAAAGTGAATATTAACGATTGACTTTTCATATATCGTGATATATGCTTTACTGTAGGGAATGTGATTTTGAATGGAAACAGCTAAAATCTTTGAAAATGGCAGTAGTTAGGCTGTCAGACTTCCGAAAGCACAAATGGATATGCTGATAGCAGCACAGGAAGTCATAAAACAGATAATACATGAGCAATTAAAATGATGTATAACATCAAGAAATCCCCGAAAGAGATTTTTATACTCTTTCGGGGAAAAATTTTAGAAGATATTGTCAAAATCACATTGAAAAAAGGTAAAAAAAGTGTTATAATGGCAAAGGGCAGTAGTACTAGCAATACCACCGCCCGAATACGAGGTCACACTTCAAACAGCCCTCATATCCACCAATTTAGATTATAACACCTTTTTTCAAACTTAACAAGATGATTATAACATTTTCGGTGTGAAATTGCAAGCAATTTTTGAAGAATATATAGTAGACTATACGACCTCGTAAAAAATATTATTTTTACGGAGGTTATTTTTATGCCCTTATTTACGTTGGATATTAATAACATCACAAAAGCTATTCAGCTTTTACATTCAAACGGAGAACTTTTTGAAATCCGTCTTATCAACGGGGGGTACAATGCAAGCGGTTACTTCACAAATGCCGATACAGCCATAAAAGCCTTGCAGGATTTCCGCCCTGAATGGAATGCTCGTACAAAAACTGCAAGAGCAGTAAATATTTTCATCACTCTCAATCCGATCAATATGTCCTGCTATTCTCGTAAACAGCATGACTGTTTCATAGAGAATGTTCAGCCGACCACCAAAGACAATGAAATTACCGCTTTACACTGGCTTTTGATAGATTTGGATCCTAAAAGAATGTCAGGTGTTAGCAGTTCGGAAGAAGAATTGAAACTTGCTAAGGCAAAAGCAAGAACAATACATGATTTTCTGTCGAATTGTGGTTTTAAAGAGCCTATCCGTGCCATGAGTGGTAACGGTATTCACTTGGTTTATCGTTTTGATGTTCCAAATACGGCAGAAAATGTTGCTGTCTTTGAAAATGCACTGAAAGTCCTATCTGAAAAATTTAGTGATGAAGAAGTTGAAGTAGATACAACGGTATTCAATCCTGCTCGTATCTGCAAGCTTTGGGGAACGATTGCACAGAAAGGGGCTACTACCCCCGAAAGACCGCACAGGAAAGCGTATATTGAGCCGTCTGTGCCATCTTCCGTTGATGTTAATGATTTTACATTACTGCAAGCATTAGCGGCTGAATTT
>ONIF01000281.1 GCA_900317795.1 uncultured Eubacteriales bacterium
CGAAAGATATAGAATGGATGTTGCTAAACAATTCAAGTTCAGATGATGACTAATAATTGTCACAAAAAATACATGAAAAA
Source organism: uncultured Eubacteriales bacterium (assembly GCA_900317795.1). Taxonomy (GTDB): domain Bacteria; phylum Bacillota; class Clostridia; order Oscillospirales; family Acutalibacteraceae; genus UBA1213. Next base: position 81 of record ONIF01000281.1, read on the forward strand.
AATCATATAGCAGGAGAGAAAAATAAGACCCCCGTAGGGGGTCGCAAGCATAGATTTTGTACGAACGATGTCCGCACAAAATCGCTTGTTGGTGAAATCCCCACACCCCTTGAAAAATCATAAATGATTTTTTTGAAATCGCTTTCGCTCACCCGTTAGAGCAAATTCGGATACACAATTTGAAAAATTCTCTATTCTTTTTTCGGAAAAATTGATTTTAAACGGCAGGAAGAAAAAATTTTGCCTTTCTATTTTTGAAATATTGCTGTAAAATTTTTTTGGCAGATTTTTGAAAAGGCATAAAATTTTCTTTGTTGGGTGAGCGACAGCGATTTTATATTTTGCACAATGCAAAATTAGGGGTGTGGGGAAAATTCACCGCCAAGCTGATTTTGTACACCCATTAGGTGTACAAAATCTCTGCTTGCGACCTCCTGCGGAGGTCTGATTTTTTTACTTCACTTTTCAGGCGATTTGGGTTAAAATTATATCATCAAGAAAAATGGAGATGACGTTATGAGCGAAGAAATAAAAGACCAAAAAATTACTATCAGGGTTTCACCGACAGAAAAGAAAGAGATAGAAGCCAAAGCGGAACAAGCAAAAATGTCAATGTCGAGGTATCTTGTAGCAGCAACGGAAAATAAAAAAATCCGTGTCACGGAAAAAATTCCCGATTTGTATCTGGAAATTACAAGAATAGGTGTCAATGTAAATCAGATTGCCCATGTTGCCAATTCACAAAAGTATGTCAATACACAGCAGATCTACGAAGTGAAAAATCTGCTGAGAGAGGTCAATGCGAATATGAAAGAAGTTCTGAAAACCTTTGAAGATGACGATGACAAGGACATTCAGGTTATTGACAAGAAAATTCAGGCAATAGAAAAAAGTATGCTTGCAATGGAAAGAAGAATGTCCACACTTGAATACAACTTCGATGAGGCGTTTTGCAGGTTGGATTTAAGATTAGAAAAACTGATTGAGTTATCGAAAAAGAACAATACATGAGCAGGTGAAATAATATTCTTTAACGGAATAAAACATAGACGAAAAATCGTGCTTGCTCTCAGACGCTCCTATTTGCGTTCTACGGCGTTTTTAGGGCGAGGGGGTATAATTATACTCCTGACCCCTTTAAACGCTGCTGAGAGCGTCCTACGTTGAAATACGGGGCATTGTAGAGGGTGCTTTGTCGAGTGTCTGCAAACAGGTGAAATAATATTCTTTTTCGGAATAAAACATACACGAAAAATCGTGCTTGCTCTCAGACGCTCATATTTGCGTTTTACGGGGCTTTTAGAGTGAGGGGGTATAATTATACTCCTAAGCCCCTAAATGCCCGTCAGCGTTAAAATTTGAGGGGTTCTGAGCGATTTTAAAAGCCGACTTTCCAAAGCCTGTTTTGCGGTATGAAAATATTTGCTTTTTTCGGTGTGAAAGAGTATAATAATTTAAGAAAAGATATGAGAGGGATAAAAAAGTGAAAGATTACATTCAGCTGAGGAAGTTTCCCGTCAAAGATATGCTGAAATTGCTTCTGACGGACAAGACCACAGGCAAAAATATTACTTTTGCAACAAACAGCTATGCCGATTACGGTATCAATTTTGCAGAGGACAGCTATATCACCGAAACGGAAATTCTCGGTATTGCCGAATGTGAAATACAGCCCCGTATCTGCAAGGCTCTTGAACAGCAGGCTATCCGAACGAAAAATAAAGCCGAAGTTTTCACACCCTCCTGGATATGCAACAGAATGAATAATTTTTGTGATGAGGAGTGGTTTGGAGAGAAAAATATATTCAACAGCGAAAACGGCACAAAATGGACTGCCAATCCCGAAAAAATCAGGTTCGTTGAAAAAAAGACCTGGCAAAAATACGTTGATTTGCGTTTTTTGGAGATAACGTGCGGAGAATGTCCCTATCTTGTATCCAGATACGACACATCAACAGGCGATGAAATCCCCATAAGTGAGAGAATAGGCATTCTTGACCGCAAATTGAGAGTGGTGGGCGAAAATACGGACAATGAAGAAGAATGGCTGAAATGGGTGACAAGAGCCTATCAAAGCACCTACGGCTATGAATATCAGGGTGACAGCCTTTTGATAGCCCGAATCAATCTGTTGATGACGTTTTGCGACTATATGCAAGACAAGTGGAACAGAAAGCCGAAAATCAGCGAATTGAACAAGATTGTTAATATAATTTCGTGGAACATTTTCCAGATGAACGGCATAAACGGCAATTTGCCCATATATGGACTTGATAATTATGAACAAATGACCATATTTTCTCTTACGGAGGAAGAACCGCAAAAAGAAGAAATCCCCTGTTATATTTATAACTGGAGAGTGAAAGAAAAAATAAAATTCAACGATACGAAAGAAGGCAGGAAAATGAAATTTGACTTTGTTATCGGAAATCCGCCCTATCAAGACGAAACTATCGGAGATAATGCGACTTATGCACCGCCCGTCTATCACTTGTTTATCAATTCCGCCTATGAAGTCGGAGAGAAAGTGGAATTGATAACTCCTGCAAGATTTTTATTCAATGCAGGTTCAACCCCCAAAGCGTGGAATAAGCAGATGTTGGAAGATGAACACTTGAAAATTCTCCATTATGAACAAAAAAGCGATAAAATTTTCAGCAATACAGACATAAAAGGCGGTGTTTGCATCTCATATCACGATAAAACAAAAAATTTCGGTGCAATCGAAACTTTTACAGCCTTTGATGAATTAAATAAAATTTTGAAGAAAGTATACAGCAGAAACGATTTTGAAAGTTTTAGCAAAATCGTCTTTACAAGAACTGCATACAGATTAACCGATAAAATGCACGAAGAGCACCCCGAAGCAAAAGGAATGTTGAGTAAAGGTCACTTATACGATATGTCAACGAATATTTTTGATTTACTTTCACACATATTTTTTGATGAAAAGCCGAATGATGAAAATGAATATATAAAAATATTTGGCAGAGAAAATAATAATCGTGTATATAAGTTTGTGAGAAAAGATTACATAAAC
>ONIF01000037.1 GCA_900317795.1 uncultured Eubacteriales bacterium
AAAGATTTACAAAAATCTATCTCAACTGGATGAAAAATACTCGTGACTGGTGTATCTCCCGTCAGCTTTGGTGGGGACACCGTATCCCTGCATGGTATTGTGATGACTGCGGTGAAATCAATGTCGCAAAATCCGCCCCCTGCAAATGTCAGAAATGCGGAAGTACCAATCTTACACAAGACCCCGATACCCTTGATACATGGTTTTCCTCTGCATTGTGGCCTTTCTCCATACTCGGCTGGCCCGATGAAAATGCAGAAGATTACAAATATTTCTATCCGACAAGCACTCTTGTTACAGGCTATGATATAATCGGCTTCTGGGTAAGCAGAATGATTTTTTCGGGACTTGCCTACACGGGAAAAGCTCCTTTTGATACAGTCGTGATTCACGGAATTGTCCGTGACAGTCAGGGACGTAAAATGTCCAAATCTCTCGGAAACGGCATTGACCCTCTTGAAGTTATTGAAAAATACGGTGCAGACGCTTTGAGATTTATGCTTGTACAGGGCAGTTCTCCCGGAAATGATATGCGTTACATTGATGAAAAAATCATCAATATCCGCAACTTCACCAACAAAATCTGGAATGCGTCACGTTTCCTGCTCATGAACATGACGATTGATAAAGTGGAACTTCCCAAAAATCTCTTTATTGAAGATAAATGGATACTTTCCAAACTCAACAGCCTTATCAAAGAGGTTACATATAATCTCGAACAGTTTGACATGGGCGTTGCTGCTCAGAAAATCTATGATTTCATCTGGTACAGCTTCTGCGACTGGTATATTGAACTTTCCAAAATCTATCTCAACGGCTCTGACGAACAGAGAAAGAAAGATGTTGAAAATATCCTTTGCTATGTTCTCACAGAATCTCTCAAACTTCTCCACCCGTTCATGCCGTTCATTACTGAGGAAATTTATCAGGCTCTCCCCCATGAAAAAGGTTATTTAATGCTTCAGAGTTTCCCTGTTTATACAGATGAACTTGCTTTCCCCGAAGATGAAAAGACTATGGAAAGAATTATGGACAGCATTAAGGCAGTCCGTGAAAACCGTGCGGAACTCAAAGTGCCTAACTCCAAAAAGGCTCACATCACAATCGTTACAGACGTTCCCGAAATCTATGCACAGGCAAAGGACTTCCTTATCCGCCTTGCAAGTGCATCTTCCGTTGACGTTGTGACAAATGACCTTGAAAATACAAACGGCATGATTAGTATTGCAACGGCTGACGCTAAAATTTATATGCCCCTTGCCGAACTCGTTGACGTTGACAAGGAAAAAGAAAGAATTTCCAAAGAACTTGAAAAGGCAAATAAAGACCTTGCATTCCTCCTTAACAAGCTTAACAATGAGAAATTCATGTCAAAAGCTCCCCAAAAGGTCGTTGACGACATCAAAGCAAAAGAACAAAAAGCTAAGGCTCTTATACAAAACCTTACAGATATGTACAATTCCCTTTAAAAAACAAAAGAGTGAAGATGTAAAAGTCTTCACTCTTTTTTGTGCTTTTCACACAATTTCAATTTCAAAAATTTGTAAAGTATTTTTTTAAAGAATTATACCTTTTCGGGTATAATTCTTTTATTTTTTTGCCCGTTAGTGAAAGGCTCTTGCCTTATCAATTTTTAAGGAGGCTAATACAAATGCTCTTGACGGTCAGAAAAAATTCCGATTTCTATGCCAAAATCGACCTTACCGACCTCGACGACAATAAAATTATACTCGATGACGGTGACGAACTTGTTTTCAGTGTCAAAAAATCACTTGTCAGCAATTCCCCCGTTGTCATCAGAAAATCTTTCCATGATTATGACCGGCTTGACGGCTCTTATCCGTTCAAGCTTACAGCAGACGAAACCAACATTCAGGCAGGCATTTATTTTTATGATATTGCACTTAAATGCTCTGACGGTGACTTCTTCCATATCACCATGCCCGACCAATTTGTTATAAGAGAAACCGTTGCAAGAAAGGATTGAAAAAACATGAATTATATCACTATCAATGCAAGCGTTGCCACGCCCTCTACCGAAGAAATGGCTTACGCTCAGACAAACAACCGCCTTGATACCCTTAACAATAAACTTGATACCTCTGTACAGCAACTTCAAACAAATATCAATTCACAAATAAATTCCGTCAATACATCTCTCCAAAATACCGAAACTTCCCTTACAAATCTTATCGACAATCAAACAAATGCCGTTGCCGTGCGTATTGATAATATCATTGCCAACAATGCCGACACTGACGGCAATACAGAATTGATTGACATTCGTTCATCTTATGACGGCAGAATTTATTCAAGTGCAGGCACGGCTGTAAGAAATCAGCTTTACAATACAAATACTCTCCTCAACAAAGCCGACAGCGAAATTTTCACTACCACCCTCCAAACTCTTGAATTGGAATATTCTCTCGGCTATCAGCACGTTGACGGCACTTTCTTTGAAAGTCAGCTTTATTCTCATACAGACATATCCGTTTCAGCAGGCGAAGTCTATTATATCACAGGCTGGAATTTCTATAATGTACTTTTATATGCCATTCTCGACACTGACGGAAATGTTCTCCAACAGGAACAGGAAAGCGGTTCGGCTAATGCCGACGCATACACGGATTTTCAAGTTGTCATTCCGCCAAATGCCGCTGTTCTCCGTGTGAACAGAAAGGAAACTCCCCAACAGTCCAATTTCATTCCCACAGTGAAAAAAGAGGTCAAAACCTCTAAAATCACCTCGGGCTTGAATACGGTAAATGCCCGTATGCAAGCTGTTGAAACTGCCAATGCACAAAATGCCGCCACTCTCGAAAATGCCCTTTATTCCCGAACATCTGCACTTGTGGATATGTCTGCACTTCACACGGGAATGATGATTAAAACGTGGGTGACTTCCGCCAACGTTAATACGCCCTCAACCTATCTCGGTGGAAATGCAAGCCGTATATATACAGACGTTTACACAGTTCATCAAGGCGATATTATCAAATCCGCTTTCCAATTCTCCGACCAAAAGAATTTTACTTATATGCTTTTCGATACAAACGGTGATTTTGTTTCGACTGCCACAGGAACTTCCCTTACTGTCGCAAATGACGGCTATATTATTTTTGATTTCCCCAATTCATTGCTCATTCCCGAAGGTATTGTTATCGTAGATAATGCAGATGATTTCCCCTACCCCGTTCCATACAAGAAATCAAACTTTCAAACAAGTATCGCTTTTGAAACGGAACTCCCCTTGCAAAACATCGACAAAACAGGCGGCTATACTGCCATTTTTCACGATATAGGAATTATTGGCGATAGTTTGGCTTGCGGCTGTATGGAGGGCGTGGACACCTCTACAAACGAATACAAATACACCGACAATCTGCCTTACTCATGGGCTGCCTGCATAGAACGTGCAACAGGCTGTATCTGTCATCAATTCTGCCGTGGCGGTCAGTATCTCCATGACAACAACTGGTATTCCGAATGGAAACAGGCTGTTGCTCAAAATCCCTGCACTGCCTACATAATCTGCATAGGCTTTAATGACTATAACTGGCTTAATCAGTCTGAAAATAATCTCGGCTCTCTTTCCGATATAAACGAAAACTTTGAAACCAATCCCAACACTTTCTACGGACAGTACGGAAAAATGCTTTCCTATATAAAATCCGTTCAGCCCAAAGCAAAAATTTTCCTTGTCAACATGGAGTGGAATTCTACCGACAATTCCTCTATCAATACAGCTATTTCTCAAATCTGCACCAATACGGATAATTGTTATCTTATCGACCTCAAAACCTACGCACATGAGCCTTACTGGAATGTTCCGAACATCTTTAAAACAGGTCTGTATCATAAAAATACTCTCGGCTATCAAAAAACCGCTTGGGATATTATGAGTTATATAGATTATGTTATCCGTCACAACATGAATGATTTCATTGACGTGCAGTTTATCGGCACCAATCTCAGACTTCCCACGCAAGCAGAAATATCCTAAATGTTGGGGCTTTGCCCCAAACCCCACCAAAGGCTCTGCCTTTGGAAACCGGCAAGGGACTGCGTCCCCTGCACCCCGTCTTTTATCGGCAGATTTCTTTTATCTGCCGATTATTTTTTTACTTTTTGTAAATTCATCATCATTTTTATACATTAAGTAAAACAATATATTGGGAATAACAATGCACATTGCCACTTTTAAAATAAAATTCCCTGTCCACGCACATATACAAGCCGTCACCATGCACACACATATTGAAACCGCTGTATAAAAAATCAGCCTTTTCACATAGCCTTTCAACATACTTTTCTCAAACACGCATTCAAACAAATTTCTCAAAAGCCAATTTATCCCGATTAGTGCCGTTGATAAAATCGTTGAAAGCAATACTCCGTATATGCCCCAGAAATTCACCGTCAGCAAATTCAAACATAAATTTACTGCCGATACCATTAAAGGTCTGAAACGGTCTTTATGCCATATCCCCGATGCATCTTTATATGTATTCAACAGCTGATTGACTTCATATACATAAAAATATATTCCAAATAATAAAACTTCACCGTCTGAAAGCAAATTGCCTGTCCAAATTTCCATAAACGGCTGATACAAACATATAAAACAACTACTGCACCACCCCGACACCCAACATATTATAAAAGTCAGCGTCTGCAAGTCGCTGAAATTTTTTTCTTTTGTTTCGGTAATAAGACTGTTTCCTATGCCTGCCGTACAAGCATTATATATTATCATCACAAAGCCCATTACTGCCGACATGATGAAATAATAATTCTGATACACCCCTAAAACCGTCAGCCCCATAAATGCAGATATGACGATATTATCCGCAAAATTCACCGTGACATAACCTAATTTTGCCGTGAACAAGTCCTTTATTCGCTGATTGATACTTTTAATTGTCACTTCGTCAAGCTGTCCTTTCGGCTTGTAATCGGGATATATCTTATCCGCAACAACTGCTGTTATGATATTCGTCAACGCCTGTGAGAAAAGTAAAATCATCACATACAAGTAATAATTTTTCAAAGCACAAACCGCCATAAATTGAAGTGAATACTGAAAAGTATTCGTTAAAAGCATGATTTTACTTATCACGTCATTTCTTTGAGATGCCTGCAAAATACTGTTTTTATATGCAAACAGCCAATATGAAAGCACCGTTCCACCCAAATTCAGCCAATACAGCACATATATATTGATACTTTCGGGAATATCGCCCTTTACAAGAAACGGCACAAACGGTGTCAATAAAATGCCCGAAACACCTATAATTCCCCCGATTATGCGATAATATTTTCTGTAAAGTGCCGTCAATGCACAAATTTTTTCCGTGTTATTTTCCGCAAGAGGCTTGTAAATGCTGAATATCATGGCACTTCCCACACCCAATTCCGCTAAATTCAGCACTTGCAGAATTGACGTGAAAAGGCTGTTCAATCCCACGTATTCCATGCCCATGAAATATATTAACGCTGTCCTCAGAAAAAACGGCACTATTATTTGATATACTTTCAACATCACTCCGAAAAGCATATTTCTTAAAGCGTTTTTTCTTCTCATGTAATATCACCTAATGCCGTTAAAATAAATTTATCTGTCTTTCGCCTTTCAACCTCAAAATCAATTCCGCTTTCGGATTTTTGTAAAAGCGTGTCAAACCTTGACTGCATGGCAATTCCCTTACGTTCCACAATTTTAAACGGCTTTCCGAATATAATTGCAAATACACAAGCGTGATATGAATTTGTTACAACTTTTTCCGCATGGTCTATCAAATACAAAAATTCCTCCACACTCCATTGTTCACGGTTTTCATCTATGAAATACTCAAAAACATAACTTTTACTTTCAAAACCTTTCGGACATTTTTCCAAACTCCTCCAATGTTCCTTTGACACATACATAACAGGTTCAAGTAACAATTCCGCATTCTTCCCCGTCATTTCAAAATAAATTTCTGTCCCTCGTTTTTCCCTAAACGATACAAAATCAAATTTTGTCAAACCCTCTTTGAAAATACTTTCATATTCTTTCGGAATTTCACTTACACCGAAACTTGCACAAAATGCAATATTGTTTTTTGTGCAGGGATTTATTAAAAATTCATCGGAATAATACGGGTTGAAAATCTGGTCACTGCCGTACACGCAAATATCCGCTTTTTGACGGCTGTATTTCATTTTACGGCTGAAATCTGCCAATTCATATACTCTGTAATTTCTATCTTTAAAAATCTCCGCAATTTTACCTTTTGTTAATTTCCATGCAAGATACTTGAAATTAAAAAACCTCTTTCCAAAGTTACACACATTCCCATATTGTGAAAATATATAATGCACGGCATAATTTTGCAGTCTGTTACCGTAGTTTTCATAGTCCTGAAAAGTATAAATACCGATTTTTAAACCCTTTCTCTTTATTTTGAAATGCCTGTAAAAAAACAAAGCCACTCCTTTTAAAGAACGCTTCTCACACAATGCAAAAGCCTTTTCAACGACTTCATTTTTCACATCAAAATGCACAAGCAAGTCAAATAAACTTTCCGTCAAACGTCTTTTTGCCACAGCGGAAACCGTACTGTATTTCATGCACCTCTCGCATATATATAAACTGCATTTCAGCATATCAAGCTTTTCACGCATTCCCATAAAACTATGCATTTTTCCATGTTCGTTATCTCTGTAAAAATACCCTGCATATCTCAAAAGCTTGATTTTTCCGCATATTTCAAAATATCTCTGCACAACAAATGTATCTTCCGCATACTCCATTTGGGGAAATTCGACTTTCTCCAAAATACTCCTCTTAAAAAGCTTTCCCCATATACAAGTTGTATATCTCTTTAAAGAAAAATAGTCTTTGAAAATCCGTTCTTTATCTGTCAAAATTTCATCTTCATTTATGTAAATATCTTTTTTAAATTCAGCCTCATCAATAGAATTACAGCACACTATATCACAGCTTCCCATTTCGGAAAGCATTTTTTCAAGAAAATCCCCTTTCACTTTATCATCACTGTCAATAAATGTAATATACTCTCCTTTTGACATCTGCAAGCCTTTTTCACGTGACTTGGAAACGCCCCTGTTTTTTTGATAAAAATACTTGATTTTATCAAACTTTTTGCAAATCTCCGCTGTATTGTCCGTTGAACCGTCATTGATTACGATAATTTCAAAGTCCCCGAAAGTCTGTTTCAAAACGCTTTCAATGCATTCTGATATGTATTTTTCCCCGTTGTAAACGGGTATTATCACGCTTATCATTTTTTTCACCGCTTTTCAATACATACAAAAATATTATCCACCCTATCAATGTTATGTCCATAGTTATCTCAACTGCACCCAAAATTGCATATACATATATAACACACATCAGCGGATAACAAAATTTTATATTTTTTCTTATGCCGATAACGTGTACCGCTGTCACCGTCAGCAATACCGCACATATTATCCCCTGTTCGCATACGCAATTCCAAAAAGCATTTTGTGCATTCGGATACCAGTCCGTTGCACTTATCCACACTTCATAAGCTGTATTATAGCCGTATCCCAAAACCAAATGATTTCTCAATATCAAAGGCAAATAGTCAAATATAACTGTTCTGCCCGTCATGCCTGTTGTCCTGTTGAGAATATTTACAATAAAATATCGTATCGGATATATCCCCGTGAAAAAGTCATATACAAACGGAAATACTGCCGACATTCCCGCTATCCCCACAAATAAAAATCTTTTCTGCAAAAGCCTTTCCGCTTTCATTAAAATAAATACTGCCAATATGCCTATGCCGACCGCACCCGTCATGCAATTCACTTTTGCACTCATGTACAAAGATACTGCAACTATCGCCAAAAATCCAAAAATATTCTTTTGTTTTCCCATGCAGTACAGCACTATCCATTCAATGTGCTTGTACAATACCGTGAATTTATTTCCTAAAAGATAATCATATTTGAACATTTCGGGGTGAAATATCACAAAAAAATCATTGCACATCACATACACAAACGACAAACACAAGAATATTTTTATGATAAAATCCGCACTTTTGACTTTAACTGCATAAACGAATACTTGAAATATCTCAAATATGATGAGTATATGAAACAATCCGCCTGCGACTGTATGAGTATAAACATAATTGTCTTTATTCACAAATGCAGATATAAACGTAAATATTGAATAAGTCCCCAAAAGTGCCAATATCGGAATATCTTTTTGCCTGAAACGAATTTTCGGGAGTATCAGCGTGAATAAAATCAACGCAATTAGCCTCTGTATATACAAATACGGAAATCTCACAAATACCGCATGATACAGCAATACAAGCATTATCCCCAAATAAACCGACTTCAACGAAATTTTGATATTCACTCCCCCTTTAAGCCAATGTCGTCAACTTAACGAAATCAATATTATTATCCTGTCATTCTGAGGAGCGAAAGCGACGAAGAATCTTTGCAAGATTCCTCACTTCGTTCGGAATGACAGTCTTAAGTTGATGACATTTCCCTTTAAGCGTTTTTGCAATCCACGAATTTTCCACTTCAAATGATACTGCAACAAGTGCAGATTGAAAGCACTTTTCTTTATCTTTGCAAAAGTCTTTTCATTCACAGGCATTTCCAACGGCAGAAATGAATTGGAAACGATTTTATAAACATCTCCCAAACTGCTTTTATACCGCATTTTCCTTTCCTGCAAGTGTATATACAAATACTCCTCTTTCACCAATCCGTCTTTCATGTAATATCTATAAACTTTTCCGTTTTCCCATGTATATAAACATTCAGTTTTATCTTCCAAAAACTCTCTTGTTTCGGGCTGAAAGGTTATTTTGATAAATTTATTTGAAAGAATTTTGAAATTCACCGACAAATCCGCTTCATATACCCTTTTGTTATTCTTCAAAAATATATCATGTATATTTTCCCTATTATTCCAACATTCATCAAAGATTACATTTTCACTTGCCGTAAACGCCTTTTTATACAAGTCACCATGCATGAAAAGACGGTTATTTTTATATGTATTCTTAAATATCATCAAATGCCCCAGACAAAATATTTTGTCATATCCTTCAACGAAAAATTTTTTCATATCACCGAAAATCAAATCGTTGTCGCAATAACCCCAATATTCATAATCTTTCACCATATCTTCAAACACATATCCGAAACATACCCTGTAATCACACAATTTATAGGCACTTTTCAGCGATATTTCAAAATCAAACTTTTCCTGTATTTTCTCTTTTATTTCCGTGAAAGTCATATATATCACTTTCACGTTTTCGGGATAAGCATATTTATTTTTGTCATCTGTCAATATCAGAAAATCAAATTCGGGATTTTTTTCACAGCTTCTCAGAAACAGCGGAAAATAATTCGGCATTCTCCCGAAATAGGCAAGAAAAATACAGTATTTTTTCATTCTGTCCACTCCACGTTATTTTTAATTATTTTTGCAGGCGTTCCACCTGCAAGGCATTTCTTTTCCTGCATTTTCAATCCGCAAACCGTACTTTTGCACGCTATTACAGAACCCTCCGAAATTACACTTCCCTTTAAAACCGTCACATCTGACGCTATCCATACATGATTTTTTACCGCAATTTCTTCTATAAAGGGCTTGCCGTTTACAGAATGCCCATCTGTATCTCTTACACTTACATTCCACCCTAAAAGCACATTATCCCCAAATGAAATTTTTTTCTGACACTCTGCGAGAAAATTTCTGTTTGCATAGAAATTTTCCCCGAACCGCAATTCACCGCCCTCAACGGCTATTCCAAAACCCTCTCCCAAATTGCAAGTTCCGTTAAAAATGATTTTACCGCCCGAAATCCCGATATATCCACGACCTGCCGAAACAAATTTTCCGCCCCTGTAACCCAATGTTATCATACTTCTTTTGCAAGTACCGTTTATGCAAATGCTTTTTTTATCGAGAATGCCAAATTCGGTATCATACTTCACCCGAAAAGGCAATTTTTTCGCCTGCACAAACGGCAGACACCTGTAATTAAAATACACGCTTTTCGGCAAATCTCTCAGATATTTCAAAAATTCCTTTATCATCTCAGCCTCTCCGATAATCCGCAATACAATTTTGTATTCACTATCAAGACAAATGCACGGATTTTATCAAATCCCCCTGCATTTGAAAATATCTTTCTTTTATCAATCTCCAAATCATACTTCCATGCTTTGAACTTCGCCAATGCATGAAGATAACGCTTTGAAATATTTGCTTTTATAAACCTGCTGTCCGTATATTTGTACATCTCTCCGAAAATATATATCAAGTCGGATAAATTTTTCTTTCCCGTTTTTTGCGTAATGGAATTTTCTCTCTGCCTGTAAAAATACAGCTTTTCATTGAGATAAAAAATGTTTTTCGCATTTATCAAAACTTTTTGTGTCCAAAGTTCATCTTCATGCAGTAAATTTTCCTCAAAGAAAAAATCGTTCTTCAAAAGATACTCTCTCTGATAAACACCAAGCCATACAGTAGTCGGATAATCTTTATATTTTTTAATCTGAGTTTCTATGCACTCAATGCCCGTGTAACGTGTATTTTTATTCAAGCCGTGATGGGTATAATAATCTTCCCCCATTCCGTCAAAAAGAAGTATCTCACATTCTTTTGATGAAATAAAATCAAGTATCTTTCCAAAATCCTTTATATAATCATCGGAATCCAAAAAATAAACATATTTCCCTTTTGCAGTTTTCAAGCCCGCATTTCGTGCAGAACTTAAACCACCGTTTTTCTTATGTATGACAATGATATTTTCATCTTTAAAACTGTCGCATATATGCCCCGAACTGTCCGTTGAACCGTCATTGATTAAAATTATTTCCGTGTCGGGATAATTTCTGACACTCTCCACGCATTCAAAAAGATATTTTTCCACGTTATAAACGGGAATTATGATTGATAAAAGCACCTTTTTCATCACCTGTACTGCAATTTCATGTCATTTTTAAGAAACATATATAATTTCGGACTTGTCTTTGCAAGAACGAATGCCAAAAAATGTTTTTTGCTTGAATACCCGAACTTTTCAAAAATCCCGAAATCATGTATTTCTTTTTTGAGTTTCAGAAAAGTTTCTTTATATTTTTCCGAAACACCAAAATAAACCATTTCCCCGTAAACTCGGCATTTCATATCCATTTCACTGCTTTTTGCATAGGGCAAAAGCAAGGGATATTTTTCATTTATGC
>ONIF01000063.1:0-8560 GCA_900317795.1 uncultured Eubacteriales bacterium
AAAATTTCAATGTAGAAGGTACAGTCCAACTTTTACCAGTGGCTTTATCCTTGAAAGTAGCACCATCATTGCTGTCGTGTGACTTTGCAAAAATGGGAGAAGAAGTCAAAAAAGTTGACAGTGCAGGAGCAGACTGGATACATCTTGATGTAATGGACGGGCATTTTGTGCCGAATTTAACAATAGGTCCTGCCATTGTGTCGGCTGTAAGACCTTATACAAATCTGCCGTTTGATGTGCATTTGATGATAGACTATCCGTTTGACTATATAGATGCGTTTGCAAATGCAGGAGCGGATATTATCACATTTCACGTTGAGGCGAAATCCGATATAGACAAGACGATTGAAAAGATAAATGCAAGGGGCATAAAGCCCGGACTTGTCATCAAGCCGAAAACGCCTGCCGAAGCTGTATATGACTATCTGGATAAAGTGTATGTGATACTCGTAATGACGGTTGAGCCGGGATTTGGCGGACAGTCATTCATGGCGGATATGATGCCGAAAGTGACGGCTATCAAAGCGGAATGTGCCAAAAGAGGTCTTGAAGTGCTTGTGGAGGTTGACGGGGGAATATCCGAAAAAACAGCCCCTGCTGCGGCAAGCGCGGGAGTAGATGTGTGCGTGTCGGGAACGGGCGTTTTCAAGGCAGAGGATACGGCAGCGGCAATTTCCGCAATCAGAAACGCCAATCGCATTCGTGAATAAAATTTGTACAAAAAATACAGAATATTAATAATCTCGTAACAATTAGGTGATAAAATAATCTTATTTTAATAGAAATGGGAGTGCTTTAAGACATGAGCAAGAAAAATAGAGAAGTTACAGAAGAAACTGTACAGGAAAGCGTTACAGAAGCGATTGAAGCAGTTGCCGAAAAAGCAGAAGAAGTAAAGGAAAAGGCAGAAGAAACTGTTGAACAGGTTGTTGAAGATGTCAAGGAAAAGGCAGAGGAAATAAAAGAAGCTGCCGAGGAAAAAGCCGAAGCAACTGAAACAGCCGAAGAAGCTGACGGTTCGGAAGAAACAGATGAAACAGAAGAAGCTGACGAGGAATATCCCGAAGAAGAATATGACGAGTGCGACTTTGACGATATGGAATGCAGTGTTTCAAAGGCAAAGAAAGTTGCAAAAGCAGTCGGTGCGGCAGCACTTGCAGTCGGTGCGGTAGTTGTTGCGGCAAAAATCGCAAAGAAGAAAAAAGGCAAAAAATAATGTGTACCGTAAACTGTCCGAGCAATAGTTCGGGCAGTTTTTTGGTTATAGTATAATAGGGAGTGAAAGAAATGATTTTGTTTGTAGATGTATGCGTGAGGGGAGAGCATTCCCGTACAAGAGAATTGGCGGAGTGTTATCTGAAAGACAGGGAATTTACAAGACTTGCACTTGCAGAGGAGAATATAAAACCGCTTGATAAAGCACGTCTTGAAAAAAGACAGAAACTGATTTCAAAAGGAGATTTTTCCGACGAGATTTTTAAATATGCAAAGCAGTTTGCACAGGCTGATGAAATCGTTATCGCTGCACCGTACTGGGATTTTTCATTTCCTGCACTTTTGAAAATCTATATAGAAAATATATGTGTAGTGGGGGTTACGTTTGATTACTTGAGTGACGGCACGTCAAAAAGCCGCTGCAAAGCAAAAAAACTGACGTATATCACAACGGCAGGCGGAGTAATTCCCGAAAGAAATTTCGGATTTGACTATGTAAAGGCTGTTGCAGGCGAGTTTTTCGGGATAAAGGAATTTGAGTGTATCAAGGCGGAAAAGTTTGATATTTACGGTGAGGATACAGGAAAAATTATGGAAAACGCAAAAAATAAAATTTTTTTGGGAAAATAATGTAACAAAACCTCCTTTGTCGGTACTTAACAGATAAAAGGAGGTTTTTAAAA
This sequence comes from uncultured Eubacteriales bacterium, assembly GCA_900317795.1. GTDB lineage: Bacteria > Bacillota > Clostridia > Oscillospirales > Acutalibacteraceae > UBA1213. The sequence continues at coordinate 1,899 of ONIF01000063.1, forward strand.
TGAAAACAAGAAAAATAATATCAATCATGGCAGCACTTTTAATGACGGCAGCGGTGACAGGCTGTAACGGCAGCGGAGAACTTTTCACGGTATCGACAGAACCGACTGTTTCGGAGGTGTCGGAAGATGAAAGCCGTACAAATGAAGATGAAAAAGGCGGACTTGTGCCGAAAATAACGGCAAATCCCTCCGTAACAAGTAACCGAACCAAAGATGCAACGGCTGAGGACTTTTTCGGAATTTCGGGAGATGACAAGATGTATGCGGCAGCACCTGCATTGGAGGGAGAGGCTGTCACAAATGATATAGAATTTTTTGCGGAAGCACCTACTACTGATACTGCACCTGCCGATATTGCACCTACCGCCCCCGCACCAGATTATTATGATGATTATGACTATGATTATCCGCAGACAAAACCGCAGGCAGGCTTGCTTACGGCAGGTGAGTGGAATGACAATGACAACTGGGGATTTTTCACGAACTTGATAAATAATGATAAAATAACCATTCCGTCAGAGTACGGACTTAATCCCGCTCAGCGTATCGCTGTAACTGTCAGGGATAAAAGTGAAAATCCTGTTGTCAATGCAAGTGTCAAAGGTTTTTCGGAGAGCGGAACGCTTATATGGAGTGCGGTCACGGATAAAAACGGTATTGCATACTTGTTTAAAGGTGGCGAAATTACTAATGTAAAGGCGGAAAGTCTGGGAAAGACCGCTGAAAGCAGTGTTAAAAGTGAAATAAAGAATGATGAACAGACGATTATAAAGGCGAACAATGCAGAAGTAAATATCACGCTTGACGGAGAGGGAAAAAATTACGAAAAAACGGAAATTATGTTTGTCGTTGACACAACAGGCTCAATGGGTGATGAATTGATGTTCCTGCAAAGCGAGTTTACGGCTATTGCAGAGGAAATCGGCACGGATAACACAAAATTTTCAATCAATTTTTACCGTGATGACGGTGACGACTATACAACAAAGCGTTATCCTTTTTCAAGCGATATTGAAGAAATAAACAAAAAACTGAACAGTGAGTATGCAACAGGAGGCGGAGATTTGCCCGAAGCGGTTGCGGAAATTCTTGATGAAACCATAAATGACGGTGGCTGGAGTGACGAGAGTGTAAAATTGATGTTTATGATATTTGACGCACCGCCCCATGATGACAAGGCAGATAAGCTTGAAAGTGCCGTTAAAAAGGCGGCTGAAAGAGGTATCAGAATAATCCCCGTTGTATCGTCAAACAGCGACAGGAATACGGAACTTTTCGGAAGAAGTGCGGCAATTATGACAGGCGGTACATACGTATTTTTAACAGACGATTCGGGCATAGGATATTCCCATCTTGAGCCTATCATCGGAGAGCATAAAGTTGAAAAGTTGTATGATATAATTGTAAGAATAATCAACGAGTACAAGCAGGGTGAAATAAAAATGCCGTCAGAGCCGTCTGAAGTGTCGGAAATATCCGAAATATCGGAAGAAACAAAGGAAATATCCGAAATCATCGACAGGACTGTTACAGAGCAGATTACAACAGATTCTGCACTTGAAAAATTCTATGAAACTTATGACAGTATATATTATTACGGAAGTATCAAGAGTGAGTATGTGATAGTAAAATATACAGACGGCACAAGTGAAACTGTAAAAGAAGCGTTGGCAGACGGCAGAATAACAATAGATGACCTTGATAAATTTGGGATAAATTACATTAAAGAACCAAAACCTGTATAAATCCAAATGACAGAGAGTGAAGTTGACTTTACTCTCTGTTTTTTATGCATTTTCCACTTTCCATTTTCAATTTAAAAAAATGTTTGCATAGTGATAATGTTTGTGATATGATAAAGGGGAAAATTATTTTTTGAAAGGGATTTGATGAAAATGAAAAAGAGAATTGTGAAAGTGACAGCGTTGATATTGGCGGTATTGATGACAGGGGCAGTTTTAGGGGGCTGTAATGGCGGAAATGCGGAAACTTCAAGTACGGCAAGTACAGAGGAAATTCAGTTGAAAGATAAATATGAGTATGTTGAACTTGATGAAAACAAGGTTTATTTTGCGGATATAGATATAAAGGATTATGGAAAGATAATAGTGAAGCTTGACCAGAAATCCGCACCGATAAGCTGTGCAAATTTTGTAGCATTGGCAAATATGGGATTTTATGACGGCTTGACGTTTCATAGAATTATGGAGGGTTTTATGATGCAGGGCGGAAATGCAGAGGGTACGGACAAAGAGGGAATTGCACAGACGATAAAAGGAGAGTTTTCGGCTAACGGTGTAGATAATCCGCTTTTGCATACAAGAGGGGCTATTTCTATGGCGAGGACATCTCTTTCTATGGATAGTGCAACTTCACAATTTTTTATCGTGCATAAGACTTCACCGCACCTTGACGGACAGTATGCCTGTTTCGGATATGTGACCGACGGCATGGACGTTGTGGATAAGATATGCACGGAGGCAGAGCCGACAGACGATAACGGAACGATTGAAAAGGATAAACAGCCTGTTATCAATTCAATAAGAATAAGAACATGAAACGGGAAAGAGTGATAAATGAAGATGAAATATGCATCAGTGAAGGTGAAAGCGGTAATAATGGCAGTTGTTTTAACTGTATTGAGTGCAGTACTTGCACTGAATGTAAATGCTGTCGAAATTATAGATAACGGAGATTATATATATAAGCTGAATGAGGACGGAAAGACGCTTTCAATCATCAATTACAAGGGAAACAGTTTGTATTTAAAATTGCCGTCAAGGGTGGATAAATATTATGTGACGGTGATAGAGAGTGCGGCTTTTATGTATAATGACACGATAAAGGACCTTGAAATTTCCGAAACGATAAAGGAAATCAAGTCAAATGCATTTTCTGAGTGCAAGTCATTGAAAAAGCTGACTGTACCCGAAAATGTAAAGGTGATAGGGGATTCCGCATTTTGTAACTGTACGGTACTGAAAACCGTGAAAATATCGGAGGGTATTCAAAAAATAGGAAATTACTGTTTTGTAGGGTGCGAAAGCCTTTCGGAATTGACGTTACCGCAAAAAATAGATGAGATAGGTGAGTATGCATTTTTCGGCTGTTCGGAGCTTGAAAAAATAGATTTGCCGAAATCGTTCAAGAGATTTGGTGGATATGCCCTTGAGGGTACAAAGTGGATGTCAAATCAAAAAAGTGAATTTGTTGTGGTAGGTGACGGCTTACTTTTGAAGTATAACGGGAATGGTGATAAAATCGTTATTCCCGATAAAGTGAAAATAATAGGGGAATGTGCATTTGCGAAAAATCAGAAAATTAGGGAAGCAGAAGTGTCAAAGAATGTTTCGAGAATAGAGAAATCGGCATTTTCGGAGTGTGCGAAATTGGAGAAAATCAAATTTAACGGAAATGTTGTTTCCATAGGTCAGAGTGCTTTCAAAGACTGTGTTTTGCTTGACGAGGTAAAGCTTGAAAAACTTGAAAAAATATCTGCAAACTGCTTTGAAAACTGCCGTAGTATGCAGTCTGTCAAAATTCCCGACAGCGTTAAAATAATCGAGAAAGGTGCATTCAAAAGCTGTTATATGCTTCAAAAAGCGGAAATGGGAAAAGGTGTTGAAAAAGTAGAGGAAAGTGTGTTTGAGGACTGCACGAGTTTGAAAAGGCTTGAATTTTTTGAAAAACTGAAAGAAATATCCGCTTTAACGTGCGTGAACTGCCACAGCTTGACGAGAGTTGAATTTCATAGTGAAGTGACAGTGCCGTCTTTGGCATTTTCGGACTGCATACATCTGTCTGAGGCTGTATTCTACAAAACTCCCAAAAATATAGCAATCAATGCTTTCAATCACTGTTCGGAGAAATTTTCTTTATATGCGTCCGATACAAGCGGAGTTGAAAAATTTGCAGAGAAAAACAAGTATGAATTGAAAGGTGTCAATCAGCTTTCACTCTATGAAGATAAGGGAATATTAACACCCGATGATGAAACGGAAAAAAGTGTTTTTTCGGGCGGTCACACGGCAATTATAGTAATTATATTGCTGGCGGATTGCGGAATAGTGTTATTCTTTGCGATGTATGTACTGCTTTCAAGGACTTCCAAGAGGGGCAAAAAATCAAACGATAAAAGTGATGTAAAAGCTCAGCCCAGACACTCCAAAAGTACACAGAAAAATAAAAAGGAATAAAAAATATGAAATATGCGGTATTTATACAGGGCGGTATGTCAGACAGACCTATCCCCGACTATAACGGCATAACCCCCTTATCTTCGGCAGATAAGGCATATACAGATAAATTGGCACAATATTCGGAAACAGGTCTTGTGAAAACAGCGGAGTTGATGGAAGAACCATGTATAGAAAAAGCAGTTTTTTCACTTTTCGGCTATGACGCTAAAAAATGTTTTAAGGGCAGTGTCTTTTTTTCACTTTGCGATATTGGCGTAATGCCCGAAAAAGAGGATATTGCATTTCAATGCAGTCTTGTCAGACTTTCCGATGAAGAAATATATGAAGAAAAAACCATGATTTCATGCAGTGCCGAAAATATGCTGGAATACGAGTTTGAATGCATATTTGACGAGATTTCCGAAAAGCTTTCCAACCATACATTTCAATTTGTAAAGGGCAGAAATAAAGAAATATTTCTCATCTGGAAAAAAGGCGAGTACTATTCGGGGGAGTTCTCACCGCCCGAAAAATCCGTTTCAAAATGCATCAAAGACTATCTGCCGTCGGGGGACTTTACGGGACCGATATATGAAATAATGAAAAAAAGCAGTAAAGTTCTTGAAGATTACAGTTTAAATGCCCTGTGGATATGGGATAACAGTGCCATGCCGAAAGCAGAAAGCTTTGAAAGCAAGTTCGGCTTAAAGGGGGCTGTGGTGTCTGATACGGATTTTGTAAGGGGAATAGGCAGGCTTTCGGGAATGGAAGTAATTTCTTCGGGCGGAGATGTTTCGGAGAAAATCGTGTCCGAATTCAAATCGGGGAAAGATATTGTATTTTTCTACTCGGGTGAAATGCATAAATTAGGGCTTCAAGGCGATTTTGACGGAAAAGAGGAAAAAATAACCGAATTTGACAGCGGGATTTTAAAGCCTGTCGGGGAGTGGCTGGAAGAAAGCGGAGAGGATTTCGGTATCATGATAGTATCGGATATATGTGTACCTGCCTATCTCGAAAGGCGGGTAAGCGACCCCGTGCCGTATCTCATTTACAAGAGCAACGCAAAGAAAAACAGCGGTATTTCATCATTTGACGAAAACACCTCTGCCGATACGGATAATTATATTGAAAAGCCTCATGAATTGATTGAAAGGCTTATTTCACAACACGAATAAAATGATTTTTTCCGAGCAGGGAAAGTATATTTTCATCTATGATTTCACCGGGCATTACAACAGGTACGCCCGGGGGGCATGGACACGCACTGTCAGCCGAAATTCTGCCGACAGCCTTTTCAACGGGGATAATCTCACTTTCGGCAAGAATGGCTTCACGTGGAGTTAAGGCGGTTTTTGGGAGGGTGAATGTGAAAGGCATGATGTCATTTTGTCCGTGAATTTCGGAAAGTGCTTTTTCAAGCCGTTGAAAATCCCTTTCGGAGTTAAAGGGAGTGCATATCAACACGGCATTTTTGCCGTCACAAAATTCGGGTTCGATTTTATGGGAGTGGAAAAATTCAATTTGATTTTCTATATTTGGCGTAGCTATGCAAATTCTTGTATTGTCGCATAAGCCGTCAGGCTGAATAATACCGTGATTTTTGGCAAGGGCTTTTATTTGGAGAACTCTCTGTTCCAGCTGTTGATATTCATTCATGCCCTTTTCGGACATATATTGACAGCATAAATCAATACTTGCCATGATAGGATATGACGGACTTGTTGAACCGAAAAGCGACATTGCATTTTTGGCATTTTCAACGAAATCGGCATTGGCGATATTAAGGACAGCACCGCCCGTTAATACAGGCAGGGTTTTATGAAGTGAACAGGCACTCACATCGGCACCCAAATGAATGGGGTGCTGATTTTCTTTCAAAAAAGCCAAATGTGAGCCGTGTGCATTATCGACTAAAAGCAATTTATTGTGTTTTCGGCAGAGTTTGGAAAGGCTTTTTATATCGGTGATTTCACCGCAGTAATTCGGTGAAGTGACATAGAGGGCGGAAATTTCGCTGTCTTTCAGAAATTCCTTTTCAACATCTTGCGGAGAGATTACACCCGTGAAAAGCGGATTTTTTGATTTCGGCAAAATCCATTTAGGAGTTATTCCCAGCAATGCACACGCATTTACGGCACTTCTGTGAATGTTTCTTGCAAAAAGAATTTTCTTTCCATGCTGACACGCAAGCTTTAACATAGCTTGAATGGCAAGCGAACACCCCCCCGAAGATATGAAAGACCGTTTTGCGGAAAAGAGCTTTGCAAGATTTTTTTCAGTTTCAAGGATAATTCCGTCAGCTTCATATAAAGCGTCTGTGTCGGGGAGTTCTGTGAAATCGAATTCAAATAAATTTTCTTTAAAAAAATTATTTTTATGTCCGGGAGTGTGAAACGGTGAAAAATCAAGATTTTTATGCTTGACAAGCTGAGAATAAATAGGTGTATTCATTTTCATTTTCCTTTTTTAAAAAATATTTTC
>ONIF01000063.1:8573-9624 GCA_900317795.1 uncultured Eubacteriales bacterium
ATAGGTGTATTCATTTTCATTTTCCTTTTTTTAAAAAATATTTTCCCGATAATTGTAACATGAAATTGACAGATATTCAATATTGAAAATCGTGTTGCAAGAGATTATAATAGATGAGGATTTTTGAAAGGGAGATGGTAAAATGACATATAAAGAGGCAGTTGAAAAAATAGACAGTCTGCTTGTATTTGGGAGTAAGCCCGGATTGGAAAGAGTGGGAGAGTTGATTAAAAGAATTGGCTCGCCCGATAAAAAATTGAAATTTGTGCATACAGCAGGCACGAACGGCAAAGGCTCAACGTGCGTTTTAATTGCAAATACGCTGAAATGTGCAGGCTATAAGACAGGGTTGTTTATATCACCGTATGTATTGGAGTTCAGAGAAAGATTTCAAATAAACGGTGAAATGATACCCGAAGAAAAATTGTGTGAGATAGTGGAAAAATTATTTCCCGTTGTCGAGGAGATGAAAGCGGAAGATAAAATCATCACGGAATTTGAATTTGTGTTTGCAATAGCAATGTATTGGTATGCAGAGGAAAAATGTGATGTAGTGGTACTTGAAACGGGGCTTGGCGGAAGATTTGACGCAACCAATATCATCAATACACCGCTTGTCAGCGTGATAACGTCAATATCGCTTGACCACACGGCAATTTTGGGAGATACCTATGAAAAGATAGCCTTTGAGAAATGCGGGATAATCAAGCCGAATGGAATAACTGTTGCTTATGGAGAACAAAAGGGCGGAGTTATTGAAGTGATAAAAAACACGGCTTGCGAGAGAAAGAATAAATTGTATATAGCGGATAAAATTGCAGATGTGAAAAAATCGGATTTGAACGGCTCGGAGTTTTCGGTTGACGGGGTGGACTTGAAAATACGGTTTATCGGGAAACATCAGATAAAGAATGCATTAACGGCATATTGCACTATAAAAGCGTTGAGGGAAAGAGGATTGAATATAAGTGAAAGTGCATTGAAAGAGGGTTTTGAAAGTGCGTTTTTCCCTGCAAGGCTGGAGATTTTGAAAAAAGAGCCGATTGTGATG
>ONIF01000482.1 GCA_900317795.1 uncultured Eubacteriales bacterium
AAATATGCAGACCGAAAATCCGATGACGGCAGGATTTAAAATAAAAGCCGTTGCCAATCCCAAAAGGGATATAAAAAACAGAATGGAGAATGACGAAATGAAAATCGAAACTTTGAAAGACAGAATTGAAAATGCTGAAACCAAAATCAGCAAAAAGCAAGCGACCATTCAGAAAAAACTGAACTGGATAGACAAAAAGAAACAGGCACTTGAAAAATACCCCGATAAAGAAAGTTTTGAGTACAGAATGATGTTGTGTGACGTTGAAAACTATGCGGACGATATTAAACGCATAGAAAAGGAAATCACCGAAACCGAAAGCACTCTTGAAAAGTACAGAAAACAGCTTGCAGGAGAACTTGAAAAAGAAGATGTGTTTATACACGATATACCCGATGTTCTCAAAGACCTCAATGAACAGCTTATTCAGAAGTGGGACGAATGGGACAAGAAACGCAGAGATGATATGCAGGCTGATTATATGTCATTGTCTTACAGAGAATTTTTATCAATATACCGCCACGCAGATATGACTTTCAGATATATGACCGATGAACAGATACACGAAAGCAATGTGCGGAATGCCAAAAACATAATCGTTGATATGATTTACAGAGTAAGGAATATCACAGGCGAGATTACAGACTGGGACGGATTACACGCAACACTCGGCTCAAATGGCTATATGGTACTGAATGGAACGATTACGGGCAAAGAGGGAACGGCAAATGTAGAAAGCATTACGGCAGGCGGTTATAACATACAAAGACTGCATATCAGAGTTTTAGTACACAGCATATAAAATTAGAACAACTGGGACACCGTGTCCCAGTTGTCTATTGATAAACAACAGCCTTGATAAAAACATCAAGGCTGTATTTTTTAGCCAAAAGAGAAAAAACTCAAATATCGGCTTATCTTCAAGCAGTTTGTTTATCTGTGCAGGCGGTTTTATTCGTACTTTGTACTCAACAAGTTGCACAAATTTTGCAGGAAATATCTGTATAAGTTTGGAGTGGTTTTGTGCATATTTTTATTGACTTGTTGAGTATAAAGTAGTATAATAATAAGTGTCAGGGAGAGAGAAATCCCGAAGATACCTAAAAAAATGAATGGAGAGATTTTTAATGGAAAGTACAATCAGTTATGAAAATGCAATAAGGTACACAAAGTTCAGAATTTATTACACGGCAAACGAAACCTACATAGTAAAAGCAGACAGTAAGGCATTTGGCAAACAGGCTATTGTGTATGAAAGCTATAATCTCAATGATTGTTTGAAGTGGATTGATGACCATTACACAAACAAGGACGGCAAGATTATTACAAATTTAAGATGGACAAGATGTACTTATGTTAATGCAATGTCAACTTGCAACATACCCGATAATCGTTATTTCAGAGGATAATCAAAAGTCCATTGACGGTATTACGTAAAATAATAACCGTTACCATTCCCGAAAGGGTATGTAATGGAGAGATTGAAAATGAAAGTAGCAGACATTATACTTGAACAACTCGGAGGAAACAAATTTGTAGTGATGACAGGTGCGTCACACTTCATTTCGGACGGAAACACTTTGAAAATGCAACTGCCGAGAAATATCAGCAAAGCAAACAGACTTAACATAACTCTTGAATTTGACGATACATACACAATGAGATTTTTTAAGTACACTCCGATGAAACTCAATACAAAAACATTCGAGTTCTCAAAGGAAAAAGTCAAGGAAATCAAAACCGTTGAGGGAGTATATTGTGATATGTTGCAGGAGATTTTTACGGAAGTAACAGGAATGTACACACGTCTTTTTTAAATATGCAGACCGAAAATCCGATGACGGCAGGATTTAAAATAAAAGCCGTTGCCAATCTCGAAAGGGATATAAAAAAACAGAACGGAGAATGACGAAATGAAAATCGAAACTTTGAAAGACAGAATTGAAAAGGCTGAAACCAAAATCAGCAAAAAGCAAGCGACCATTCAGAAAAAACAGAACTGGATCACCAAAAAGGAACAGGCACTTGCAAAATTCCCCGATAAAGAAAGTTTTGAGTACAGAATGGCATTGTGTGATGTTGAAAACTATGCAGACGATATAAAACGCATAGAAAAGGAAATCACCGAAACCGAAAGCACTCTTGAAAAGTACAGAAAACAGCTTGCAGGAGA
>ONIF01000055.1 GCA_900317795.1 uncultured Eubacteriales bacterium
TTAGAGTCCCAGATTGTGATTCTGGATGTTGTCGGTTCGAGTCCGGTCACCCACCCTTAAAAAAGAACCTCGCTAGCAAACTAGCGGGGTTCTTTTTTTTAGTGAGGAGACAAAAGGGTTTTAGTCGTCTTCTTTCTTGGGTGGATTGTAGGGTTGATTTAGCCCATTGAGGTTAACGCGGACTTCTACATAAGTGGTACGCTCTTCAACATCCGGAGCCTCCCCAACGGTATATCGAATCATATATCCTGCAATAGCATCAATTTTATCTGAACCATACACTGACCCTACAAACATCGTGTCAAGCCAGACTTCATAATGAACGTTCGGATATCGAGGATCGTCCCATTCGTCGCCATCCATTCTAGGATCATTCCTCACTTTGGAACACCCCAAACTAGCTATGTCATACATATTACTTTTGTCATCAAAATTATATTCTGCTTTAAAGGCATCTAGATCCATCAAATATTCTTCTAAATTCGTTTCTTCATCTTCTCGATAATACCTAGAGCCACCTTTTTCATCCAAGGTTTCAGGAGTCTTTTCTTCAAGAACATAATGGTAAATAAGGTCATGAAGTTCGTGCCATTCCTTCGGATGAGATGACTCCTTTGAAGATTCCTCTTTTTCTGGACTGGAGTATTCCTCGCCAAACTTTTCAACATACTTTTCAAACTCGGGAACCGCTTCTACGTTTTTCCACCCGGCCACATTTTTGCGAATCGTTTCCAGCGTGCCGTTTTCTTTGGCTGATTTAGCCCAGTTGGCAATTTTGGTTTTCATTTCAACATCCCACTCGCCCGTTTTAAAATAAGAGTCACTCAACGAGTCTACAGTATAAGTAAGATGAGCATTCTTTTCGGGATCCGTCTGTGCCGTCAGGAGCACACTTGCAGCCAAAAGTGCTGCGTTGCCATCTCCAGGTTTAAGGATATCCAAATCAGCAAAATCACCGACATCTTCTTTTATGTCGAACAGCGCAAGGATTTCCTTTTTCGCCAGTGCCCTTGCTTCTGCCACAGGCATTTTCTTTTCATCCACAAGATACCTTATGCGGTCGTATTCAAGCTGCGTAAACACGTTGACATTCACAGTGCTGCGATTTTCCAAATTAGCAAAGGCGTTCAGATTAACTAATTTCTTCGACTTTTCCCCAGTATGTTCATCTAGATAATAACCCCACACACCGATTTCTGCACATGGAGAAGCCATGTTGAGATTTTCAACATTGATTACTCCATCTTCTATAACAACACTAAAATACCCAGACTCCGCGTCATAGCTTGTAGGCCTTAACGTTTCGCAATCAACTTCACGCACAAATCCATGGCCATCAACGAACGGGCCTTTCTGCGCTACGCCAGTTAAAGTCATATTCTTAATTGCATATTCTTCGACACTAGAAGAATCTGCTTTTTCGGAGCTTGAAGATTCCACCCTTGTTGTATCAGAAGATCCATTATTTTCCGAGCTTGAAGATATTGCGACTTCTTCGGAACTCGAAGACTTCCCTTTTTTATCTTTGCTTGCAACCGAAGACGAAGAAGCACCCTCGTCGCCACCGGATTCCGCGTCCTCGAAATATTCTTCCGAGTCTCCCCCGGCAACACTGCTGCTGTCGCTGGAGCAGCCCGTTGCCATTAAAGCCACGCTGATGTAAGCAGCCGAAGCAGCAAGCAAGCTTGCGCTAAAGATTTTTCCAAGTTTATCCGTCATTTTCTTCCTTCCTTGTTTGGAGTGTTTTTCCATCCCTCACGCCTACAAATATAGGCATATTTCAATGGCTTGGAACACAAAATCAGCGTTTTTCTTTAAATTTTACAGGATTTAAAGATTTTATAAAAATTTAAGCAAATTGGAATACAAAAATCGTATTCCTAGAACACAGAGAAAAACGCCCCATATAAAAAAAGAAAAGGCCTCGCAAAATCGCGAGACCTTTCCGCTTTTTTTAGGGTAGAAGACCTTTACTTTGACATATAATAGACGCCCACCAATTCTACAACAAACCCATAGCGGATTGTTCTAGAACCACTTGCGCTCACTAGCACTTGCGGCACGGAGAATACGTAGACAAGATACGAAGCGTTCTTCAGATCCATGCGGTAAGAATACACAGGCGTCGTTTCGCCAATCTCGCTCAAATCTTCTTCATCGTACGGGTAGTCATACAATTCGTTTCCTAAATCCACTATACTTTCATCGTGTTCTTTACCAAATTCGAATCCAGAGCCTCTACCTAGCCACTCCGACCTGAAACGATCCAAGCTATCCGTCGAGTACTGTTCAAAATCCGCAGCAAAAGTATATGTCCTCGGAACAGAGAATTCCGTTTCGTAAACATCGTGACGCGTTCTCCAAGTCACGACTACGGAATCACCAGGGCAACGCGCACTTGCAATTTCATAGCCATTTCCAAGCAAGTTACTCAGTTCATGGGGGAATTCCGTGTTAGGACATCCCGAGGTATCTTTTTTTATAACAGAGGAATCTTTCTTCGTAATCGAAGTATCCGGTTTTACAGATCCAGAATCGCGAGCAGAAGTATCGCGAACCGTCGTATCACGAACAATCGAATCTCGAACTACAGAATCCTTCGGCACGATAGAACTCGAAGAACGCAGACTATCCTGCGACAGAGAATCTCTGACAGAGGAACTAGAAAGCAGCGAATCACGGACAGACGAGCTCGATACCGGCGGCACCACGGAACTTGAAGAAGCCGTATCCGCAGCGACTTCGCTGCTGCTGGATGTTACCGTAGTGTCGCGCGGTTCTTCTTTCGAAGAGGAGGAAGAGGAGACTTCTTCCTCAAGCGAATCCTGCGCAGCAGAAGAGGAACTGTCCTCGGTCGAGTCAGCAGGTTCTACGGCAGGAATGTACTTTTCGAATGCGGGGATTTCGTCAGCGTAATCAAGGCCTTCGATATTCTTGCGGATCGTTTCAAGTTCACCGTTTGCCTTAATAGCAATCTGGTACTTGAATGCAAGTGTGCCGACATTGGCAATCTTCACATGTTTTACATCAACATATCCCGGCTCCCAAAGGTCATAATCAAATATAGCACCTGTTGACGCATCTTTCCAAGCTGCACTGTCGGGATTTTCTTTGCCGTCTGCCCAAGACATCTCTACATCAAGAGTACCCGATTTAATGATATTTCCGGCACTTGTAACACTGTCTGTGAACCATGCCCAAGTTGTGCCTATGAGCATTGTGATACAAAGCAAAAGTGACAACGCACTCGACAGCAATGCACGCTTTGTATGTTTTTTAGAGTTTGTCATTTTATTTTCCTCCTTTTCAGAAAAAATTTTTTACCGTATCAAGTGATGACAAAGCACTTGATATATTTCATATTTTAGCACAGTCGCCCACTAATTTCAACAAAAAAACACACAAATTTCATATATCTTTTTTGTGATATTTATAAAAAAATCTCTCCGAACAATTTCATTCGGAGAGATTTCCTTTAACTTCAATAATAGTCCTTGCGGGCAGGCATACTATCGTTTCATACTCTTTTGAAATCCTGCCTTTATTCACGCATATTTTATCGGGACATTCGGAGCTTTTCACATATACACTGCCGTCATCAACGACAACAACAAGCATGATATTATTTTTACCCTCTACAGTTATTTCTGTATTCTTACTCAAATCAAGCGTTTTGACTGTTTCATTGTCAACACGGATTTCAGCGACATTTCCCGAAACCGTAACGTTCTCCTGCAAGAATATCCATGCAAGGCATACCGCAACTATCAAAATAACAACCGCAACACCGATATATTTTTTCATCGCTTTATCACTTCATATTTCAAGCCGTCTTGCATTGTGATAATGCTTTCAAGACAGTCCGTGACATATACATATTTCAAGCCGTCTTGCATTGTGATAATGCTTTCAAGACAGTCCGTGACATATATTTTCATATCCTTGGTGACAAGAACGGCATCTATTTCTTTATGAGCCTTGCAGAAGTCAACGGCTTTTTCCGTACCCATGACAAAAAGTGCCGTTGAGAGTGCATCGCAATCCAATCCGCTGTCACCTATGACTGTTGCGGAAATTATCCCGTTATCCGCAGGATAGCCTGTTTTGGGGTCTATTATATGACAATATCTCTTTCCGTCAACTTCAAAATACCTTTCATAATTTCCCGAAGTGATGACCGCTTTATTTTCTATTGCAAGCGTGCATATCATTTTATTTGTATCAATGGGATTTTGTATGCCGACTTTCCATTTGGATTTATCGGGCTTTCTGCCGAGTGCATAGACGTTTCCGCCCAAGTTTATCAATGCCGAACTGATATGGTTTTCTTCCAATATCTCATTGACAGCGTCGGTTGCATAGCCCTTTGCAATCGAGCCTAAATCAATTTCAAACTGTGTCGGCAGGGTAACGATACTGTCATTAATGACTATTTTATCATAGCCGACATTGCCCAAATGCCAGTCTATGAGCCATTGCTCGGGGATTTTATAGGAGGGTTCGGTTTCGCTGTCGCCCGTTGTAAAGCCCCACTCACGCACAAGCGGATATACTGTTATATCCAACGCCCCGTCTGTCATATCGCCTATTTCAATCGCCTTTGCAATAGCGGTTCTTGTGCTTGCATTGACCGTCACGGGATTTCCGCTTGTGGCATTTATCTTGGAAATGTCACTGCTCGGCACTTTTACGCTGAAAATACTCTCCAACCTCTTTATTTCATCTTCGGCTTCTTCCAAAGCCTTTTGTGCATTACTGCCGTAAGCTTTCAAAACCATATAGGTGTCCATAGCAAATACATCACGGCTTTCGGGTTCGGGGAGTTTGCTTTCCTCTTTGGAAACTTCGCTTTCTTCACTCACTTCCGACTGCACGGAAACTTCCGTTTTACTTGAAACATCGTTATTCTGCCCTTGCGAACACCCGCACAAAAGCATTCCCAATACAATCATTACTGCAATTCCCTTTTTCAATTTCATTCACTTCTTTTTCAAAAGTTTGAAGAGTGAAGAGTTGAGAGTGGAGTTATTCTTTCTATTCTGCTACACTCTCCACTCTCAACTCTCCACACTCATTAAAATTTTCTGAAACGGCTGTATCTCATTTCGACAAGCTTTTCGGGGTTCATTTCGGCTTTCTTTTCAAAAGTCTGTGCGATAAGATTTTTAAGACTGTCAAAAAGCCTGCTGTCAACGTCTTTCGGTTCTCTTATAATTCTCTCGATAACGCCCATTTTAAACAAGTCCTGCGAAGTGAGTTTCAGACATTCCGAAGCCTCTGCTGTACGGCTTGCGTCTTTCCAAAGAATGCTCGCACAGCCCTCGGGGGATATGACGGAATAAATGGCATTTTCCAACATCCACACTTCATCAGCGACTGCAAGTGCCAATGCACCTCCGCTTCCGCCCTCTCCGATAAATATAGAAAGTATCGGAGTTTTGAGCGTCATCATTTCCATGAGATTTTCAGCGATAGCCTGTCCCTGCCCACGTTCCTCCGCACCTATTCCGCAATATGCCCCCGACGTATCGACAAAGCATATTACAGGTCTGTGGAATTTTTCCGCCTGTTTCATCAGTCTTAATGCTTTTCTGTAACCCTCGGGGTGAGCCGAACCGAAATTTCTGTTCATTCTCTCCTTGAGATTTCTGCCCTTTTCAAGTGCAATTACAGTAACGGGCTTTCCGTTGAGTTCGGCTATTCCTCCGATAATGGCTTTATCGTCTGCAAAACGTCTGTCACCGTGAAGTTCAAAGAAGCTGTCACCGAATATTCTCGTTATATAGTCTATTGCAGTAGGTCTGTCATTTGCCCTTGCCGACATCACGCAATCATAAGCACTCAATGTCAACGACCTCACTTTCACTATGGAGTTTCAACAATTTTGCAAGTGTATTTTTCATATCTTTTCTTTCAACAACGGCATCTACAAAACCCTTTTCAAGCAGAAATTCTGCCGACTGAAAATCTTTGGGGAGTTTCTGACGAATAGTCTGTTCAATCACTCTCGGACCTGCAAAACCTATGAGTGCATGAGGTTCGGAAAGAATAATATCGCCCTCCATCGCAAAGCTTGCCGTAACACCGCCTGTTGTGGGGTCTGTGAGGACTGTTATATATAAAAGTCCCTTGTCGCTGTGGAGTTTGACAGCACCGCTTGTTTTCGCCATCTGCATGAGGGAGAGTATGCCCTCCTGCATTCTTGCACCGCCCGATACGGTAAATATGACAACGGGAAGTCTGTTTTCGGAGGCATATTCAAAAGCCCTTGTAATTTTCTCCCCCGTGACAGTTCCCATTGAACCCATCATAAATTGAGAGTTCATCACGGCTATTACAGTTTTTTGACCGCCTATTTCGCATATACCCGTTATGACGGACTCATTTTCACCGCTGTTGATTTTCGCATTTTTCAGCTTTCTCGTATATTCGGGAAAGTCTATGATATTAGATGACATCATATCAGCGTCAAATTCCTGAAAAGTCCCCTCGTCAACGGTCATTCCGATACGCTGTCTTGCAGGTATCCTAAAATGGTAACCGCACTTCATGCAGACTTTATAATTTTCCTCCAAATCCGATGAAAGCATGACATTCTTGCATACAGGGCATTTCACCCACAATTCATCGGGGATATAAGGCTTGTTTTCGGGATTTTCCTCATGCCCCTCCAATTCATTTTTAGGTTTCAGAAAATTAAATATATCTTTAGTCAAAAGAACTCCCCCCTTTTCAGTTTATTTGTTTCTCTCCGCCATGAAATTAGTCGTATAAGTTCCCGACACAAATGCATTATCCGAAAGGATATCTATATGTAAATCACGGTTATGCTTTATGCCGTTTATTGTCAATTCACTTAAAGCCATTTTCATTTTTCTGATAGCAAGCTCTCTTGAACGAGCCTGCACAATCAATTTACCTATCATGGAATCATAATAAGGCGGTACAGTGTAATCCTGGTAAATTGCCGTGTCAAATCTCACGCAAGGTCCTCCCGGCACATGAATAAATTCAATCTTGCCACAGCCGGGGCGGAAATCATTATCGGGGTCTTCCGCATTGATACGGCATTCAATCGCATTTCCATGCATGAATACTTTATCCTGTGTAACCGTCAGCTTTGAACCCGATGCAATTCTTATCTGCCATTGCACTATGTCAAGTCCCGTTACCATTTCTGTAACAGGGTGTTCGACCTGCAATCTTGTATTCATCTCCATGAAGTAGAAATTCTTATCTTTATCAAGCAAAAATTCAACCGTGCCTGCATTCTCGTAATTAACGGCTTTTGCAGCCTTTACAGCTGCTTCCATCATTCTCTTTCTTATATCGGGGGTGATTGCAGGTGACGGACTTTCTTCAATCAATTTCTGATTTTTCCTTTGAACAGAGCATTCTCTTTCGCCCAAACATACAACATTTCCGTATTTATCGCATAAAAGCTGCATTTCTATGTGCTTTACAGGCGTAAGAAATTTCTCCATATAGACCGCACCGTCACCGAATGCACTCTGAGCCTCCGCCTTTGCAGAGAGAAACGCATTTTCAAATTCCTCTATTTTGTCAACACGTCTTATTCCACGACCGCCACCGCCCGAACGTGCCTTGACAAGCAAAGGAAATCCTATTTCAAGAGCCTTTGCCTTTGCTTCTTCAATATTATCTATGACATCGCTGCCGGGCGTTACGGGTACGCCTGCATTACGCATAGTTCTGCGTGCCTCATCTTTATCGCCCAATCTCTCTATCATCATTGATGACGGTCCTATAAACTCAATATTGCACTGTTCGCACAATGATACAAATTTTGCATTTTCCGAGAGAAGTCCATATCCGGGGTGAATTGCCTGTGCCCCCGAAACTACCGCAACTTCCAAAATTGCCGCCATATTCAAATAACTGTCCGATACCTGTGGACCGCCTATGCAGTAGCTTTCATCTGCCATGCTGACATGAAGGGCATTTTTATCCGCCTGAGAATACACCGCCACCGTGGAAATTCCCATTTCCCGACAAGCCCTAATTATTCTTACAGCGATTTCGCCACGATTGGCTATCAATATTTTTGAAAACATCGTCATTCAAACCTTTCTGAAAGTGTGGAGAGCGTAAAGAGAGTGGAGAGTGAAGAGTGAAGAGTGGAGAGTGGAGCTGTAAACTATACAACAACTATATTTGTTCCGATGTAGTTTTTGTAGTTGCGGAAAGCATTCTTCTTAACTCATCACAATCCGATTTCATCGACAAGTACATTCTTTCATCAATATATCCCGTTTCATAAAGCAAGTCAAGCCAATATATTGTTTCAACACACTCTTTCAAGGCAATATATATTTTTGACAAAAAATCTTTTTTGCTTATACCGCATTCCGCTTCTGCAATATTTGCACCAATGCTTGTTCCACTGCGTAATATTTGTTTTGAAAGAACGTACTCTTTTTTATCATTACAAAGATATTTGTATAAATTTACAATTCTTACTGCAAACTTCTTGCTTTTGAATTTTGCAGTCTGCTCATACTCCAAACTTCCCACCACTCCACTCTCAACTCTCCACACTCCACTCTCTTATTGTTCTCTGGGCAACAAGGCAAAGGAAAACTCTGCCGAAACAGCAAGTTTGCCATTGACATACCCCTTGCCTGTGATAAAATAGAATTTCTCATGGCGTATATTGGTAAGCTCGCACTTGATTTCAAGAGTATCTCCGGGCAGAACTTTCTGTTTGAATTTCGCTTTCTCTATACCTGTAAAGTAAGGTGTGCTTACGGCTGACACCTCTGCAATGATAACAGAACTTGCCTGTGCCATCATCTCACACAAAATCACTCCCGGTACTACGGGATTTCCGGGGAAATGCCCGTCAAGAAACCACTCGTCACCTTTAATATATTTCTTTCCCTCACAAGTCGTATCGGAAGTTTTGGTAGCCTCGTCTATCAAAAGCATGGAATTTCTGTGGGGAATGACATTTTTCAATTCTTCTTTATTCATTCTGATGCACCTCTTACTTTATCATAAACAACGGCTGACCGTATTCCACAACCTGCCCGTTTTCTACGCATACTTCCACGATTTCACCGCTCTTTTCGGCTGTCACTTCATTCATAAGTTTCATAGCCTCAATAAGGCAAAGCACATCACCCTTATTTACTTTTGAGCCTACCGAAACATACGGTTCTTTATCGGGTGCGGGTGCGGCATAGAATACGCCCACCATCGGAGATGTAACGGGTGTACCCTCTGCTTTTGTCACGCTTTCGGGCATGGAAACAACTTCCGTTTTAACTGCCGTTTCTTCATAAACAGGCTCTACTTTCACTGTTTCGACTGCAACAGGCTTTGTCTGCTGCTGGCATATCATCAACTGTTCGCCCTTTTCGTTCTTCAATTCTATCTTTGTCGCCTTTGAGCCGTCAAAGGCTTTCAATATCTCTTTTATATCTTCAACACTGTACATTGAAAATTCCCCCTCTTAACAATTCATAATTCATAATGCATAATTCATAATTACAATGAAAAATGCACAATGAATGAATGTTCTATATCAAGCGGACAGTCAAGAACTGCTCCACTCTCCACTCTCAACACTCCACTCTATTATTATTTGCGGAGTACAATGCAGGCATTATGTCCGCCAAATCCGAATGTTGTTGAAAGTGCCATATCAAGTTTCGCTTCAACAGCCTTGTTCGGTGTATAGTCAAGGTCGCATTCGGGGTCAGGCTCTGCATAGCCTATTGTTGGCGGTACAATTCCCTCTTTCAATGCAAGCGTTGCGGCAATGGCTTCCACTGCACCCGTTGCACCGAGCATATGACCTGTCATGGATTTCGTTGAACTGATATGAGCTTTATATGCCTTTTCACCCAACGCAATTTTAAATGCATTTGTTTCCGTTGAATCGTTCATAGGCGTACTTGTGCCGTGTGCATTGATATACAATTCTTCTTCTCCCGTATAGCCTGCTTCTTCCAATGCAATCTGTATGCACTTTGACGAACCCGATGAATCGGGAGCAGGTGCTGTAATATGGTGTGCGTCACAGGTATTTCCGTAACCGCATATTTCCGCATATATCTTTGCCCCTCTTGCAACAGCGTGTTCATATTCTTCCAAAATCAATATTCCTGCACCCTCGCCCAATACAAAACCGTTTCTTCTCTTGTCAAAGGGAATAGACGCATTTTTCGGGTCATCACTCATTGTCAATGCTTTACAGCTTGTAAAGCCCTTTATTGTCAGAGGGTGAACAGCCGCTTCCGAACCGCCTGCTATAATCGCATCTGCAAAGCCGTATTTTATCGCATGGAAAGCCTCTCCGACAGCGTGGGTTGATGTTGCACAAGCCGTCACTACGGGCAATGACGGACCTTTTGCATTGTATTTTATTGCAACGTTTCCGGACGCTATATTTGCTATCATCATGGGAATAAAGAACGGGGATATATTCTTGCCATTGAACATATTTTCGCACTGCTCATAGAAAGTAATAATACCTCCCACGCCCGAACCGATATAGACACCCAATCTTTCAGGCTCTATTTTACCCTCAATGCCGCTGTCCTCCATCGCCTGTGCAGACGCTGCCAATGCATACTGACAGAACAAGTCAAGCTTTCTGCATTCTCTTTTCTCTATATATTTTGTAGGCTCAAAGTTCTTTACTTCTGCGGCAACCTTTGCCTTTGTCAAGGCGGGGTCATATCTTGTAATTATATCTATTCCGCAAACTCCGTTTTTCATGGAGTTCCACATAGTTTCCACATCATTTCCGATAGGTGTCACCGCACCCAAACCCGTTATTACAACTCTCCTCATTTATGACCTTCCCTTCTGAGAGAGTGGAGTTTGGAGAGTGGAGAGTGAAGTTTTTTATTCCACAGCTACATTTCCAAAATCCACTTTAATTTTTTAAATTACGTTTGAGCAAAAAGTTGAAGTGAAAAACCGCTCCACTCTCAACTCTCCACTCTCCACACTAAAATTTACATCGCCATTCCACCGTCAACTTTGATGACTTCGCCTGTGATATAAGCGGCTTCATCTGATGCAAGGAAAAGTGCCGTATTGGCAATATCCTCAACTTGTCCCGCCTTTTTCATGGGAATGGCGGAAATAGCAGCTTCTCTTGCCTTTTCGGGCATGGAAGCCGTCATATCCGTTGCAATAAATCCAGGTGCTATCGCATTGACTGTAACACCTCTTGAAGCAAGTTCCTTTGCAACGGATTTTGTCATACCGATAATGCCTGCCTTTGCACTTGCATAGTTCGACTGACCTGCATTTCCGTTAATGCCCACAACTGACGCTATATTGATAATTCTTCCTCTGCGTTTTTTCATAAAGTGCTGATAAACGCCCTTTGTCATGTTGAAAGTGCCTTTGAGATTTACATTGATTACTTTATCAAAATCTTCCTCTTTCATGGAAAGCATAAGACCATCTCTGATAATACCGGCATTATTGACAAGAATGTGAACTTCACCAAATTCCTTTATGATTTCCTCAATTACCGCCTTTGCGGCATTGAAGTCCGACACGTCACATTCATATCCCTTTACTTTTACACCGAGTTCGGAAAGTTCTTTTTCTGTCTGAGCGGCATTTTCATTATCGAATATCTGCAAAAATGCGATATTTGCCCCCTGCTGTGCAAACTTCATGGCAATAGCCTTGCCTATACCTCTTGACGCACCTGTTATAATTGCGGTTTTACCTGTGAGTTCAAACATAGTATTTCCCCGATACTCAGAGAGTATCAAGTCCCTCCTTATTTTCAATATTTACAGCCTTTACATCTGCATTGATTTTTTTGATAAGACCTGTAAGCGTCTTTCCGACACCTACTTCTATGAATGTATCTACACCGTTGGAAATCATGTTTTCAACGGATTTCTGCCACTTTACAGGGTGGTTTACCTGTGCGGAAATCAACATTTTATAATCATCTTTATACGGCTCTGCCGTTGCATTCGCATATATCGGAATAGTCGGTTCTTTCAAATCAATGTCTTTCAAATATTCTGCCAAGCCCTCAGCCGCTGTATTCATAAACGGTGAATGGAATGCACCGCTTACGGCAAGTTTGACAGCCTTGCCTTTTACGGCTTTCACCTTTTCGCAAAGTTCATCTATTTCTTCCCGAGAAGCTGCTACAACCGTTTGTGCGGGACTGTTGTAATTAACGGGATACGCCTTTTCAAAGCCTGCACAAATCTCCTCAACCTGTTCGGGAGATATTTTCATTACTGCCGCCATAGCACCCGGATTTTCATTTGCGGCTTTATCCATGAGTTCCGCTCTTTTGCACACAAGCTTGAAAGCGTCCTCATAAGAAAGCATTCCTGCAAATGCGATTGCTGCAATCTCGCCCAATGAAAAGCCTGCCACGCAGTCTATTGTAACGCCCTTTTCGGCAACTGCCGCAGCCGCTGCCAAGTCTGTTATAAATACACACGGCTGTGTATTGATTGTTACTGCCAATTCCTCTTTTGTACCCTCAAAGCACTGTTTGATAGTGCCCGGTCTGATACTTTCCGCCATATCAAATACAGCCTTTGCCGCAGGGGAATTTTCATATAAATCTTTTCCCATGCCTGTATATTGGGCACCCTGTCCCGAAAAAACCAACGCTGTTGACATAAATTTCTACCTCCCAAGATAATTGCTCATTGCTAACTGCTAATTGCTAATTGTCTTTGTTCCAGCGGATAACGCAGCTGCCTGTTGTCAGTCCTGCACCGAATGCACACATGGCGATTATATCGCCTTTTTTCAGTACACCCGAACGGTTTGCCTCGTCAAGTGCAATCGGCACACTGCCCGAAGATGTATTTCCGTAGTGCATGACGTTGCAGAAAAATTTTTCTCTCGGTATGTCAAGATTTTTTGCAGACGCATTGATGATTCTGATATTCGCTTGATGAGGTATTACACAATCCACGTCACTGAGTTCAAGCCCTGCATCTGCAACGGCTTTTTTAATAATCTTCTGACAATCGCTGACAGAAAAAAGCTTGGAGCTCAGCGAGCTGCCCTTTACCGGAAAAGCGTCGGTTACAGAAATATAATTCTCCCAGGGAATTATATTTACGTTTTCAAATAATTCATCAAAG
>ONIF01000029.1 GCA_900317795.1 uncultured Eubacteriales bacterium
ACCCGACGCTGACGCTGTTTATGACGAAGTTATCAATATTGACCTCTCTAAACTCGTTCCTATGGCAGATTGTCCGCACAGTCCCGACAACGTTAAAACGATTGAGGAAATCGGTCCTCAGCAGATAGACCAAGTATGCATTGGCTCTTGCACAAACTCCTCTTATCTTGACTTGATGAGAGTTGCCGCTATCCTTAAAGGCAAAACCGTTGCACCCAACGTAAGCCTTGCTATTGCCCCGGGTTCTAAACAGGTCTATAATATGCTTGCTAAAAACGGTGCTTTGGCAGATATTATTGAAGCAGGTGCAAGAATTTTGGAATGTGCCTGCGGTCCATGTATCGGTATGGGACAGTCACCCAATTCAAAGGGCATTTCACTCAGAACTTTCAACCGTAACTTCGAAGGTCGTTCAGGTACTCGTGACGGTCAAATCTACCTTGTAAGTCCCGAAACTGCCGCTGCCTCTGCTTTGACAGGCGTTTTCACGGATCCCAGAACTCTCGGTGACGCTGTCAATATTCCTCTCCCCGAAAAATTCGACTTCAACGACAACATGGTAATTGCTCCTGCTCCCGTTGAAGAAATGGACAGCGTAGAAGTCCTCAGAGGTCCTAACATTAAACCCTATCCGGCAACCGCTCCTTTACAGGAAAATATCAATGTTCCCTGCTCTCTCAAAGTAGGCGACAACATTACCACAGACCATATCATGCCGGCAGGTGCTAAAATTCTTCCCTTGCGTTCCAATATCCCTGCAATCTCCGAACACTGCTTTACAGTCTGTGACAAAAACTTCCCGACACGTGCTAAACAGCTTGGCAGCAGCATTATTGTGGGCGGTATCAACTACGGTCAGGGTTCTTCCCGTGAACACGCTGCTCTTGCACCTCTCTACCTCGGTGTGAAAGCCGTTGTTGTAAAGTCCTTTGCACGTATTCACCGTGCTAATCTCATCAATGCCGGCATTCTTCCCCTTACATTCGTTAATGAAAGCGATTACGACAACATCAACGAGGGCGACAGCCTTTCCATTCCGAATGTGCGTCAGCTTATCGCAGACGGCAAAGATGACCTTGTTATCATCAACAACTCCAACGGCAAGGAAATTCCCGTTAAGTGCGAACTTTCGGGTCGTACAAGAGATATTATCCTTGCAGGCGGACTTCTCGACTACACAAAGCTGAATTGAGTGTGGAGAGTGGAGAGTGAAGAGTGAAGCTGTCAATATATGCTCCACTCCCCACTCCCAACACTCCACTCTTACAGACACTCCACTCTTAATAAAAGAAAGGAAAGAATTTTCTATGGAAAAAATTAAAATGTCCACACCCCTCGTTGAAATGGACGGAGATGAAATGACGAGAATTATCTGGAAAATGATTAAAGATATTCTCATTCTCCCCTATGTTGACCTCAAAACAGAATACTATGATTTAGGTCTTGAAAACCGTGAAAAAACCAAAGACCAAGTTACAGTTGATTCCGCTGAGGCTACCAAAAAATACGGTGTTGCCGTAAAGTGTGCCACTATCACTCCCAATGCGGAACGTGTAAAAGAATACAATCTTTCTCAGATGTGGAAATCCCCTAACGGCACTATCAGAGCTATTCTTGACGGTACTGTTTTCAGAACTCCCATTGTTGTAAAAGGCATTACTCCCTATATTCCCACATGGACAAAGCCTATTACAATCGCCCGTCACGCTTACGGTGATGTTTACAAAAATACCGAAATGGTTGTAAAAGGCGGTTCAAAGGCTGAACTCGTTGTCACTGACGAAAACGGTAATGAAACCCGTCAGCTTATCCATGACTTTGCAACTGACGGTATTATACAGGGACTTCACAACATTGACAAGAGTATTGCAAGCTTTGCAAGGGCTTGTTTCAACTTTGCTCTCGATAAAAAACAAGACCTCTGGTTTGCTACAAAAGACACTATCTCTAAAAAATATGACCACCGTTTCAAAGACATCTTCAACGAAATCTTTGAAAACGAATACAAAGATAAATTTGCCGATGCAGGCATTACTTTCTTCTATACCCTCATTGATGACGCTGTTGCAAGAGTGATCCGCTCAGACGGCGGTTATATCTGGGCTTGCAAAAACTATGACGGTGATGTTATGTCAGACATGGTTGCTACTGCTTTCGGCTCTCTCGCTATGATGACATCAGTGCTTGTATCTCCCGACGGCATTTATGAATATGAAGCCGCTCACGGTACGGTTCAGCGTCACTATTATAAACATCTCAAAGGCGAAACAACCTCCACGAACTCCGTTGCAACCCTCTTTGCGTGGACAGGTGCTTTGAGAAAGCGTGGCGAACTTGACAACATACCCGAACTCTGCAATTTTGCCGACAAACTCGAAAAAGCTACTCTTGCCACTATCGAGGACGGCATTATGACAGGCGACCTTGCTTTGCTTTCCTCTCTCGAAAACAAGACCAAAGTTGATACGGAAACTTTCCTTGTTGAAGTCAATAAACGTCTTTCCGCCATGCTGTAAGGAGATGTAAAATTGAGCAAGACTGCCCGAAACGGCAAAGTTGACTTGTTCAAATTCATTTTCTCCATTGTTGTCATCATCTACCATTTCGGCAATGCCGTTAAATTTGACAATGAACTTTTCAATAAAGGTTATATCGGTGTGGAATTTTTCTTTATCGTATCGGGATTTTTGTTTGCCAAATCGCTTGCAAAAATCCCCTATCATAAAGAAACTCTGCCTGCCGATTCCGTTCATTTCATGTGGAGAAAATATAAGTCTTTTCTGCCGTATCACTTTTTTACATTTGTATGCACATTCATAACGGCTTCAATCATCTCTCAATGGAACATCTCCAATATTGCCTTTGAACTCGCCAATTCCATTCCCGATTTCTTTATGATACAAATAAACGGTGTAAGCAAAATGTCTTTACTCGGGCATGAATGGTATATTTCCGCCATGCTTATCGCCATGTTTGTATTAACTCCCTTTGTGATAAAATTTAGGGATATATTTTTGAAATACATAGCTCCTGCACTTGCCTTTTTCATATTGGCACTGCTTTTCCATTCTTATGGAAACCTCAATGCTGTCGGGGCTTGGATAGGCGTTTTTAATTCGGGTTTTCTGCGTGCACTGGCTGAAATTTCCCTCGGCTGTGTATGCTTTGCCGTTTCCGAAAAGGGCTTTATTGAAAAATTCCCAAAGCCTGTTCTTATCATCACGGAACTTACACTCTACACTTTGGTTATTCTCTATGCCAATAAAAGTTTAGGCTCTGTTTCGGAACTTTCCATTGTCATCATGCTGGCATTTGCTGTGACTATCTCGTTTTCACCAAAATCAAGCCTTGCCTTTCTCAATAACAAATTCGTTCTGTTTCTGGGAAAAATCAGCTTCCCCATATATCTCACTCAGATATTTGTACGTCAGGCTCTCGTAAAATCAAATCTCGGTCTTGACTACTTCTCCTATATGGGACTGTATGTGTTTACGGTCATAGCCGTTTCACTTCTGTGCATACTCATTTGCGATTCCATTGTTAATTTTATTCATAAAAAAATAAACAAACCCACAGCCGTTTGAAAGCTGTGGGTTTTTATCATTTAAAAAATTACATCTTTGAAACATACAAGCGGTTTATTATTGCTGTAATCCCAGCTGTGATACGAACCGCCAAGACAAAAGTATTTTGACTCGCAATGACTGCACTTTTCATTCTTTTCATAAAGAGGCGTGCGGAATATTTTAAAACCATTTCTCCACACATCTGTGAAATCATCTCTAAGAATATTTCCCTCTATGG
This sequence comes from uncultured Eubacteriales bacterium, assembly GCA_900317795.1. Lineage (GTDB taxonomy): Bacteria > Bacillota > Clostridia > Oscillospirales > Acutalibacteraceae > UBA1213. The sequence continues at coordinate 3,805 of ONIF01000029.1, forward strand.
TTTCACTTCGCCTTTCAATGTCAAGACAGGCACCTATATCACCGTTTGCCATGATACTTGCCGTATATACTCCCGCACTGCAAATGAAATACCAGTCACGAACGGCTTTTTCATACTCCAATCCCAGATAATGTGTACAGCCGTATGAAAGAGGATAACCCTCATTTCTCTTTGTGCGGATAAAATCAAACATTCTGACATAATCCTCTTTATCCAGCATATAGCCGTCAAGAGAAAGTGCCCTGCCGATAGGCTCAAGGTTGATTACTCTCCATGAATCAACGTCCAATTCCTGCATGAGTTCAAACAGGGAATCCAATTCATTGATATTTTTCTTAGTAACCACAGTAGTAGCCTGAACTTCCATGAAATTGTATTTCAAGAGATTTTTTATTCCCTCGACAGCCTTTTTGAAACCGCCCTTTGTTCTGCGGAAACTATCATGGGTATCTTCCAGACCGTCAATGATTCTTGAGATTGTTTTCATGCCTGTTTCTTCAAGACGTTTCGCAACATTATCTGTAATCAGCGTTCCATTGCTTGTCATGCCCCACTTATAGCCGAGTTTATTCGCATACGACATTATATCAAAAAATTCCTTGCGTAACAACGGCTCTCCGCCCGTAATGCACAACATCGGCAAAGGCGAAAAATCCCTCTTCACCTTGTCAAGCAGTTCATAATATTTCTCTACGGGCATTTCCTCCGACTTCACATCTCCACAATAACTTCCGCAATGCAGACATCTTTCATTACAGTTCATGGTAAGCTCCAAGAATAAAAACCTTAACTGCGGTTCTTTTCTTAACTGCTCTTTATATTTCGCCAATTCCGTCAACTGCGAAATTTTTGTAAGCGTATCCATTTACTTACCCCCGTCAATTATATCCCATCATATTGGGAGGACCGTATACAGACTCAGGAATTTCCTCCGACGGATCAAAGCTTTCCTCAGGCTCTTCGCTCTCCTCAAATACGGGAGGACCATATACAGACTCAGGAATTTCCTCCGATGGCTTAAAACTTTCCTCAAACGGTGGCGGTCCATAGACAGGCTAGGGTATCTCGCCCGGCGGATTAAACGGCATCGGTCTTACACAACTGAAACCTGTCAGACTTAATGATGTTCCGAGAATCGCTGCCGCCAATGCTGTACGGCGTCTGAATCTTTTTTCTTTCATAACAATACGTCCTTTCTAAAAATTTTTATAATTCTATAAAATACGGGCATATATTCGCATAACTGCCGTCTTTCATGCGGAAACCGTTTGGAATAGTTCCCAACTGCCGAAAGCCTATTCTTTCATATAAATGCCTTGCATGGATATTGCTTTCAACTACTGCATTGAACTGCAATATTTTGAAACCGATATTTTTCGCTTGTTTCATACAGTCAAGCACCAGCTTTTCACCTATATGATTTCCTCTGCTTTCCGAACTGACGGCATAACTTGCATTGCAGATATGACCGCATCTGCCTATGTTATTCGGGTGAAGTATATACAAGCCGTAAATTTTGCCGTTCTCCCATGCAACTCCTGTATAACTCTGCTCCGAAAAGAATTTTCCGCCTGTTTCGGCATTCAAATATTCTTCCTGCGGAAATGCATTCCCCGACTCAACTACTTCATTCCATATCCGTATCATTTCAGACAAATCACTTTTCTGAAACTTCCTTATTTCCATGCTGATACAATCTCCTTATAATTTCCTCTATGTCCGCATCTTTTACGCTTATATCACTGACTTTCACCGTTTCGAGCGTGTAGGAAACCATATCCGATACGGCAACTGCCGAACTGTCAAACCGTACTTTTACAGTGCCGTTTTCCTTGGCAACACTTATATCCTTGTCGGTGATATGGAACTTATTTTTATAATCAAGTCTGCTTTCATCATCTTTTGTGACGAAATTCAATTCCCTTATCTGTCCATACCTGCTCTTTAACTCGTTTATTGTGCCGTCAAACACATTCACGCCCTTGTCTATCATAACAATCCTGTTGGCAAGCAGTTCTATATCTTCCAAGTCGTGTGTCGTCAATATAACGGTAGTGTTTTCATGCTTGTTGATATAGTCTATCGCATTTCTGATATTATTCTTCACCACTACGTCAAGACCAATCGTCGGCTCGTCAAGAAACAATACTTTCGGACTATGTAAAAGAGATGCTGCTATATCTGCCCTCATTCTCTGTCCAAGCGATAAAGTCCTTACAGGGCTTGTTATAAAGTTATCCAATTCAAGCACTTCATTCAAAAATGCCATTCTCTTTTTATAGTCTTCATCAGACACTTCATAAATTTCTTTCAATACGCTGTATGTTTCACGCAAGGGCAAATCCCACCATAACTGTGTCCTCTGACCGAATACAACTCCTATTTCTTTTACATAACTCTTTCGGTTTACAGTCGGATTTCTGCCGTTTATTGTACACGTTCCCGAAGTTGGTGTCAAGATACCCGTCAGCATTTTTATTACAGTGGATTTCCCTGCACCGTTCGGTCCGATAAATCCCAAAATCTCGCCTTTTTCAACGTCAAAGCTTATATCCTTTACAGCCTGTATGACTTCTGTTTTCGGGTGAAAAAGGGATTTTATACTGCCTTTCAAGCCTGCTTCCTTGACGGTCTTTTTAAATTCCTTGTGCAGATTATTTACTTCTATCATTTTGTAAACTCCTCTACACTATTTTCTATTATCTTTCTTATTTCATCTATGCCTGTGCCGTCATTTGACGAACACGGACATAATTTTACATCGGGATAATCCGACAATTCTTCTTTCAGTTCCTCAAGCCTTTTTGCCTGCTGAGATTTTTTCAGCTTGTCCATTTTCGTCAAGGCGATGATAAACGGATATTCGTTTTCATAGAGAAAATTTATCATTGTCATGTCATCTTTTGTCGGACTGTGACGCATATCGCATATCTGTACGACTAATGCAATATTTCTTTCCTGTGCAAAATACCCCTCCATCAATTCCGACCATCTCTGTTTTTCAGCCTGCGATACTTTCGCATAGCCATACCCCGGCAAATCTACCAAATATGCCTCTCTCAGAGAGAAAAAATTGATTGTAGCTGTTTTTCCGGGCTGTGAACTTACCCTTGCAATAGATTTTCTATACAATATCTTATTGATAAGAGAAGATTTGCCTACATTCGACTTGCCGGAAAAAATTATCTCCGGCAAAGTCGTTTGAGGTAACTGACTTGATTTTCCGTAAGCCGCCTTAAATTCCGCTATCTGAAAATTCATACAAATCCCCCTTAATTTTTCACAAGGGCTGTATCAAGAACTGTGCTTATATTATCCGCAAACACAAATTTCACTGCATTCTTTACAACGTCGTCAACTTCATCAAGGTCTGACTGATTGTCTTTCGGTATGATGATTGTCTTTATGCCAAGACGATATGCCGCCATCGTTTTCTCTTTCAGTCCGCCTATCGGCAAAACTCGACCTCTTATGGTTATCTCACCTGTCATTGCTACATCTTTTTTAACGGGTATGCCCGTCAATGCAGATGTGATTGCTGTTGCCATAGTGATTCCGGCAGACGGTCCGTCTTTTGGAACAGCACCCTCCGGCACATGAATATGTATATCTTTATCTTTATAAAAACTGCCGTCAATCGAAAGTTTATCCGCCATTGTCCTTACACACGTATAAGCTGCATGGGCGGACTCTTTCATGACATCTCCAAGTGAGCCTGTCAATTCTATCTTGCCCGTTCCCGTCATTACCGCAACTTCAACAGGCAGAGTTTCTCCGCCTACCGCTGTCCATGCAAGCCCCGTTGCAACTCCCACTTCATCGGATTTACTCATATTATCATTCTTGTACTTTCTTGAACCGAGATATTCCTCTATATTTTCAAGCGTTATCTTAACAGACTTCTGCTCTCCCGAAACGACTTTTACAGAAATCTTATTCATTATTCTTGAAATATCCCTTTCGAGTGAACGCACTCCCGATTCCCTTGTATAACTGTCTATAATATCATATATCACATCATCTGATATTTTGCACTGTCTTGCAGTAAGTCCATGCCTTTTGAGCTGTTTCGATATGAGATGAAGCTTTGCGATATTGAATTTTTCCTCTCTCGTATAAGAGCCGATATGAATAATATCCATTCTGTCCAAAAGCGGTGCAGGTATTGCCGTATAATCATTGGCAGTAGTGATAAACATGACTTTGCTCAAATCAAACGGCATATCTACATAATGGTCATAGAAAGTCGAATTCTGCTCACCGTCAAGCACTTCCAACAGGGCTGATGTAGGATCTCCCCTAAAATCATTTCCAAGCTTATCCACTTCATCAAGGAGTATCAAAGGATTTGCAGAGCCTGCCAATTTTACCGCATTCATTATCCTGCCCATCATCGCTCCTATATAAGTACGTCTGTGTCCCCTTATTTCAGCCTCATCATGCACTCCGCCCAACGCTATTCTTTGATATTTTCTGCCCGTTGCGTCGGCTATGGAACGTGCAATAGATGTCTTGCCAACTCCCGGAGGACCTGCAAGACACATGATCTGTCCGTTGATAGACGGATTTAACTTTCTTACTGCAAGCGACTCTATTACACTCTCTTTTACTTTCTTCAATCCATAGTGATTTTTTTCAAGATGTGACGCTATGCGTTTTATATCAGACTTTTCTTTTGTAAATATTCCCCAAGGCAATTCTATGCAGGCATCAAGATAATTTCTTATCACATTAGCCTCGGGCGAACTTCCCGACATTTTTTCAAGCCTTGCAGCCTCTTTAAAAAGTATCTCCTTATTTTCATCTGTTGTTTTCAGAGCGGATATTTTTTCGTGATACTCAAACATCTCTTCTGTCAAGTCCTCGCTGTCACCGAGTTCTTCACGGATAACCCTCAGCTTCTCTCTCAAATAATACTCTTTCTGGTTATTATCCAAGCCCTCTTTGGTCTTTTCCGCTATATCCTCCTCTATCGACATGACTTCGTTTTCATACCTGAACATCTCTATGACTTTTTCCATTCTCTCCGTTTCGTCAAAGGTTTCAAGTATGACCTGCTTTTTCTCATAACTCCTGATAATATTATCCGCTATGTAATCCGCAAGCAGTCCCACATCTTTCATTTCATGCACTGTCATTACTATATCATGGGCTATTCTTCCATTCAACATGATATAATCATCAAACAAATCCTTTGCAACATTCAAAAAAGCTGTATTCTTTACATCTGATTCCGACTTTATCGTTTCACATGGCTCAGACATCGCCATGAGATAACCCGTCCTTTCACGACAGCCCGTCATCTCTGCACGATACATTCCCTTTACCACGACACGAATTATATCCTCCGATATTCTCACCATCTGCAAGACCTTTGAAACAACCCCCACTTTATACAAATCTTCTTCCTTTGGGTCATTATTGAAAGGGTCTTTCTGTGCCGTTATGAAAACAAGCTGCTCTGCACTTTTCATTGCAGCGGACAATGCTTTCACAGACTTATTTCTTGATATGTCAAAGTGAAGTATTGAACTCGGAAATATTACAAGTCCTCTCAATGGCATAACAGGCGTGACAACTGCATTATTTTCTTTTTTATTTTCCATAGTTTTCTCCTATTTTTTCATTCAAGTATCTTTCTGTTATTATAACACATCTTTCCTTTATTATCAAGTTGATTACAAAATTCATACATAATTTAATCACATCAATTTCAGCTGACTGCTTTCGGGCAAATCTCCGAATGCCCCTATATCCCTCAACATATCCACTACCGCCTTTGAAACTCTCGCTCTCTGCTGAAAGTCTTCTATTGAAGTGAATTCACCGTCATTTTTTGCGTCTGCAAGACCGTTTGCAGCCGCCTCGCCTACGCCCGACAATGCCACAAACGGCAGTCTTATTTTTCCGTTCTCGACAAGAAATCTCTTTGAATCGGATTTATATATATCTATCGGCAGAACCTCTATTCCCCTTGCAAGCATTTCATTGACTATCTGCAATGCCGAATAGGTCGTTTCCTCTTTGGCAGTCGCTTCTTTATTTGAAATTTTGTTTCCAAGCTCCTCCATTTTTGCCTTTACGGCATTCCTCCCCTTTACAACAAGCACCGCATCAAAATCTTCATTCTTTACCGTAAAATATGCCGCATAGTACTCAACGGGCTTATGCACTTTATACCAGCCCAATCTCAGCGTTGCTATCATATATGCCGCTGCGTGTGCCTTCGGGAACATATACTTTATCTTCATACAGGAATCTATATACCATTGAGGCACATCATGTTCTTTCATTGCCTTTATATGTTCCTCCGTCAGCAGTTTCGTTGCATTTCCCTTTCGCACTATCTCCATTATCTTGAATGCCATATCGGGTTCAAGCCCTTTATGCATGAGATATACCATGATATTATCTCTTGTTCCGATAACCTGCGAAATCGTACATATTTTCTTTGCTATCAAGTCCGCTGCATTTCCTATCCATACATCTGTACCGTGTGAAAGTCCCGATACCTGCAATAAGTCCGAAAATGTCTTTGGCTGGGTGTCTATCAGCATATTTCGTACAAATGTCGTGCCTACCTCGGGCAGTGAAAATGTGCCTGTCTTTGAATCGATGTCATCGGGAGTTACTCCCAAAGCTTTCGTTGATGTGAAAAGCGACATCACTTCGGGGTCACTCATCGATATATCCATGACACTTATTCCCGTGTATTCCTCCAAGTAGTGATACATCGTCGGTACATCATGTCCCAATTCGTCAAGCTTGCATACCGTATCATGTATAGAGTGAAAGTCAAAGTGAGTTGTGATAATCTCTGTTTTCTGGTCATTGGCAGGTCGCTGTATCGGACAAAATTCATATACGTCATTTGTTCTCGGCACGACTACCATTCCTGCGGGGTGCTGTCCTGTTGTACGTCTTACTCCCGTACAGCCCTCTGCAAGTCTTTGTTCTTCCGCCCTGTTCAGTGAAAGCCCCTTTATCTCCTCATACTTCTTGACAAATCCCAATGCCGTTTTATCTGCAACCGTGCCTATCGTACCTGCTTTGAACACGTTCTCTTTTCCGAAAAGCTCCTCTGTATATCTATGCGAACTTGTCTGGTATTCTCCTGCAAAGTTCAAGTCTATATCAGGTGTCTTATCTCCTTTGAATCCCAGAAACGTTTCAAACGGTATGTCGTGACCGTCACGCAAATACTCCGTTCCGCAATTCGGACACTTTTTCGGCGGTAAATCAAATCCCGAGCCATAACTTCCGTCTGTAAAAAACTCACTGTTTCGGCACTTCGGGCATACATAGTGCGGACAAAGCGGATTGACTTCCGATATGCCCGACATGGTTGCAACAAATGACGAACCAACCGAACCTCTCGAACCTACCAAATAACCGTGTTCATTGGAATCCGCAACCAATTTTTGTGCCGTCATATACAAAACTGAAAATCCATTTTTTATAATAGAATTCAATTCCTTGTCAATTCTCGCCTTGACTATCTCGGGCAACGGGTCACCGTACAGATTTTTTGCCCTCTGCCATGTGATGTCTGTAAGCTGTTCTTCCGCTCCCTGTATGAACGGCGGAAAATTTCCTTTCGGAACGGCTCTTATTTTTTCCACCATATCCGCTATATAATTTGTATTTTCCACTACCACTTCATAAGCCTTTTCTTTTCCGAGATACTCGAATTCTTTCAGCATTTCCGCTGTCGTTCTCAAATACAGCGGTGCCTGTTCCTCTGCGTCGGAATATCCCTGCGACATCATCAAGACTTTTCTGTATTCGCTTGTATGCGGGTCTATAAAATGCACATCACACGTTGCCACTACGGGTATATTCAATTCTTCTCCCAATTTTACAACCGTTTTATTGAAATTCTGCAAGTCCTCTACACTGTTTACCGTGCCATTCCTCAGCATATACATATTATTGCCTATCGGCTGTATTTCAAGATAATCATAAAATGACGCTATCTTTTTCAGCTCTTCCCAATTTTTACCGTCAACTATCGCTCTGAAAAGCTCGCCTGCTTCACAGGCACTTCCTATTATCAAGCCATCTCTCAGCTTTTCCAGCTCGGATTTCGGTATCAACGGCTTTTTGTAAAAATAATTGATATGCGCCTTTGAGATAAGCTTATATAAATTTTTCAAGCCTGCCTGATTTTTGGCAAGAATGATTTGATGATAGGACTTATATGCCTTTATATCGGGCTTTGGAAGTGCTTTTGAAATCTCCGATATATTATTTATCCCAAAATCATCTTTCAATTTCTTCAACATAACTTGAAATATTTTTGCAAGCATCATTGCATCATCACAAGCCCTGTGATGATTGAAGTCCCCCAATTTCAGAAATTTTGCGATATTATCCAATTTATGCTTGGCAAGCTGAGGGAATATTCTCCTTGATACCGCAAGAGTATCTATGTGAGTAAGCGTATAGGGAATTTTATGCCTTTCCGCCGCCGCTTTGATAAAGCTTGTGTCAAAGCCTGCATTGTGTGCTACTACTACCGCATTTTCTCCGCAATATTCCAGAAATCTCTCAACAGCCTCTTTTTCTTTGGGTGCGTCCTTTACCATGCTGTCGTCTATGCCCGTCAATTCCGTTATCTTCTCGGGTATGGGCTTTTCGGGATTGACAAACGTGGAAAATATATCCTTTATTTCCCCGTTCACCATCTTGACGGCACCTATCTCTGTTATTCTCTCCTTTGCCGCTCCCAAGCCTGTTGTTTCTATGTCAAATACAATGAACTCTCCGTCAAGCGACTGTTCCGCATTTCCCTCGACTGCTCCCGAAACTTCGTCATTGATAAAATACGCTTCCACACCATATATGATTTTAAATTTACC
>ONIF01000100.1 GCA_900317795.1 uncultured Eubacteriales bacterium
GATCTTGCATCTTGTATATGCTCTTGTAGAGAACTTAGGCTCTCTCTGCTGTTTTACTTTCATAGATGTCTTGGCCACAATAATCCCTCCTTATTGTTTAGCAAACGGAGCACCCATCAATGTGAGCAGCTCTCTTGCTTCTTCATCATTTGCCGCTGTCGTTACAAAGCAAATATCCATACCACGTACTTTGTCTATCTTATCGAACTCGATTTCGGGGAAAATGAGCTGTTCTTTAATGCCCATGTTATAATTTCCTCTGCCGTCGAATGAGTTCGGGTTGATACCTCTGAAGTCACGAACTCTCGGAAGTGCCACATTAAAGAGCCTGTCCATGAATTCATACATTTTGTCGCCTCTGAGAGTAACTTTAACACCGTTGGGCATACCCTCACGGAGTTTGAAGTTAGCGACTGACTTCTTTGCACGGCACACAACGGGTTTCTGACCTGTTATGATACCCAAATCACGTGAGATTGCGTCGATAGCCTTGGAATTTTCCTTAGCCTCGCCTGCACCTACGTTGATAACGATTTTTTCCAGTTTCGGAATCTGCATGACACTCTTGTAGGAAAACTTTTTCATAAGAGCGGGAGCAGCTTCTTTGGTATAGAAATCTTTCAATCTTGCCATTTCAAATTACCTCCTCAAAGTGCCTCTCCGCATTTTTTGCAGACACGCTCTTTTGTACCGTCTTCAAGAAGTCTGTGAGCAACTCTTGTGGGCTTCTTGCAGTGCGGGCATACTACCTGTACTTTGCAGGCATACATAGCACCCTCTGCTTCAACAATACCGCCCTGTTCGCCCATTCTTCTGGGTTTAACGTGCTTTGAAACAAGGTTCACTTTCTCAATGATAACCTTGCCCTCTTTAGGGCTTACTGCAAGGACTTTGCCCTGCTTGCCCTTTTCGGTGCCGCTGAGTACGACAACTGTATCGCCTGTTTTTACATGAATTTTACTCATCTCGCTGCACCTCCATCAAAGAACTTCGGGAGCAAGGCTGAGAATCTTCATATAATCTTTATCACGAAGCTCTCTTGCTACCGGTCCAAATATACGAGTACCTCTGGGGTTTTTGTCATCTCTGATTATAACTGCTGCGTTCTCGTCAAATCTGATATAAGTGCCGTCTTCACGTCTTACGCCCTTTGCGGAACGGACAATAACGGCTTTAACGACATCGCCTTTTTTAACAACGCCGCCGGGTGCTGCTTTTTTAACGGAAGCAACCACAACGTCGCCTATATTTGCGTACCTCCTGCCTGTACCACCGAGTACACGGATGCACATAAGCTCCTTACAGAACATTCCTCCTTTAATTATTTAGCTTTTTCGATGATCTCTACCAATCTCCATCTCTTGTCTTTGGAGAGGGGACGGGTTTCCATGATGCGTACACGGTCACCTATATTGCACTCGTTGTTTTCATCATGTACTTTAAACTTGATTGTACGCTTGATAATCTTGTTGTAAAGCGGGTGCTTTACACTGTTTTCTATTGCAACAACTGCGGTTTTATCCATTTTGTTGCTGACTACTTTACCAACGTTTGTTTTTCTGAGATTTCTTTCGCTCACAGTGCATTACCTCCCTTTCAATTATGCGTTTTCGGCAAGCTCATTCTGACGAATGATTGTATTGACTCTTGCTATATCCTTCTTAACTGCGGAAATACGCATAGGGTTGTCAAGCTGATTGATTGCAAGCTGGAAGCGAAGGTTGAAAAGTTCTTCTTTAAGGCTCTGGAGCTTTGTTTCAAGCTCAGCCGGTGTCAAATCTCTGAGTTCTGAAGCCTTCATTATGCGTCAACCTCCGTTTCTTCCTTTTTCACGAATTTAGTCTTGATAGGCAGCTTGTTTGCAGCAAGGCGGAAAGCCTCTCTTGCAGTTTCCTCGGGAACGCCTGCAAGCTCAAACATTACTCTGCCGGGCTTTACTACTGCTACCCAGAATTCGGGTGAACCTTTACCGGAACCCATGCGGACTTCGGCAGGCTTCTTTGTAACGGGCTTGTCGGGGAATATCTTTATCCAAACCTTACCAAATCTCTTGCAGTAACGTGTCATAGCGATACGGGCTGCTTCTATCTGATTGGCTGTAATCCATGCAGGTTCAAGTGCCTGCAAACCATACTCACCGTAGGTTACTTTATTACCTCTGAGTGCCTTGCCTGTCATACGACCTCTGTGCACTCTGCGGTATTTTACTCTTTTAGGCATTAACATTATTTGCTGCCTCCTTCCTTACGAGGCTTTCTGTTATCCTGGAGAACTTCGCCCTTGTAGAGCCATACTTTAACACCGATTTTACCGTATGTTGTATCAGCCTCTGCAAAGCCGTAGTCTATATCTGCACGAAGTGTCTGAAGCGGTATTGTACCCTCATGATACTGCTCGCTTCTTGCGATTTCGGCACCGCCAAGACGACCCGAGCACATGATTTTAATACCTCTTGCATTTGCTTTCATTGCACTGCCGATGGATTTCTTCATAGCACGTCTGAAAGAGATTCTCTTTTCAAGCTGCTGTGCAACGTTCTCAGCAATAAGCTGTGCATTGAGGTCGGGATTTTTAACTTCAACGATATTGATATTAACAGGCTTGCCGAGAATTTTCTCGCACTGTACACGGAGCTTTTCAATTTCAGCACCGCCCTTGCCTATTACAATACCGGGCTTTGCACAATGAATGTGTATTCTTACTTTAGATGCGTCACGCTCGATTTCGATTTTCGGAACGCCTGCATCACCAAGCTGTTTTTTAAGAGTCTTACGGAGGTTGTAGTCCTCAACGAGAGTATCGCCGAAGTCTTTATCTTTTACAAACCAACGTGAGTCCCAATCTTTGATAACACCGACACGCAAACCGTGCGGATTTACTTTCTGACCCATTCAGTCCTACCTCCCTAATTATTCTTTCTCTTTCAAAACAAGAGTTACGTGAGATGTTTTCTTGTCTATTCTGTATGCACGTCCCTGTGCTCTCGGTCTGATTCTCTTGAGGATAGGTCCTTGACCTACATAGCACTCTGCAACATAGAGTTTGCTGACGTCCATATTATGATTGTTCTCTGCATTAGCCATAGCTGATTTAAGGAGTTTTTCCAAATCCTCACATGCAGCCTTCGGGGTGTGCTTGAGAACTGCCATTGCATAATCGCAAGGCTTGTTTCTGATAAGGTCAAGAACGATCTTTACCTTACGGGGAGAAATGCGGGCGTATTTGAGTTCTGCCCTTGCTTCCATGTTCATACACTCCTTTCAGGCTTACTTAGATGTTTTTGAACCGGCATGACCTTTAAAAGTTCTGGTAGGTGCAAACTCACCGAGCTTGTGTCCAACCATATCTTCAGTTACATATACCGGAACGTGCTTGCGTCCGTCGTGGACTGCAAATGTATGTCCTACGAACTCAGGGAAAATGGTAGAAGACCTGCTCCAAGTTTTGAGAATCTTCTTTTCGCCTGTTTCGTTCATCTGCTGAACCCTTTTAAGCAGTACAGGCTGCACATAAGGGCCTTTTTTAACGCTTCTGCTCATTGTATAAGCTCCTTTCTGTACGCCTATTACTTACCGTTTCTTCTTCTTACGATAAGCTTTCTGGTCTTGTATCCGAGAGCAGGCTTACCCCAAGGTGTAACAGGTCCGGGACGACCAACAGGGGATTTGCCCTCACCACCGCCGTGGGGGTGGTCATTCGGGTTCATGACAGAACCTCTTACAGTAGGTCTCCAACCCATGTTTCTTTTACGTCCTGCTTTACCGATTTTTACATTTTCATGGTCGATGTTTCCAACCTGACCGATGGTAGCCATGCAGTTTTCGGGAACATTTCTGAGTTCGCCCGAAGGAAGTCTTAACAGTGCAAGACCGTTTTCCTTTGCCATAAGCTGAGCCATGTTGCCGGCACTTCTTGCAAGCTGTGCACCCTTTCCGGGATACAATTCTACGTTGTGTACGAATGTACCTACGGGGATATTGGCAAGCGGAAGTGCATTGCCGGGCTTAATATCTGCAGCAGGTCCCGATACAACCTTATCTCCCACTTTAAGACCTACGGGAGCGATAATATAGCTCTTTACACCGTCTGCATACTCAATCAAAGCAATGTGTGCGGAACGATTCGGGTCATATTCGAGAGTTTTTACAGTAGCTTCTACGTCGAACTTGCGACGCTTGAAGTCGATAATTCTATATTTATTTCTGTTGCCGCCGCCTCTGTGACGAACGGTAATTCTGCCGTAGCTGTTACGGCCTGATTTCTTGTTGAGCGGAGCAAGCAGGCTCTTTTCAGGCTCAACCTTTGAAAGAACCGAGTAATCTGTTACCGACATATTACGCCTTGCGGGGCTGGTCGGCTTATAGTTCTTTATTGCCATTTATTTCACACTCCTCATGATGGCTTTGCGGAGAACGGCATATTCTCCATTCATTCTGCCTTTTTAGGCTTACATCATGCCTTCAAAGAATTCTATTGTTTTGCTGTCGGGGGTAAGCGTTACATAAGCCTTTTTCCATGAAGGAGTATAGCCCTGATTTCTGCCCTGACGGCGAAGTCTGCCACGAACACTTACTGTGTTTACCTTTGCAACCTCTACACCGAACACTTCTTCAACAGCTCTTGCAATATCTATTTTAGTAGCTTTCTTGTCAACTTTGAAGGTATATTTCTTATCTGCAACAACGCCTGCCATTGTTTTTTCCGTAATGATAGGCTTTATAATAATGTCACGTGCATTCATTATGCATATACCTCCTCTATCTTGCTTACGGCATCTTTCACGATAACAACTTTGTCAGCGTTTACGATGTCATATACATTGATTGTGTTTACCTGTGCAGTCTTTACACCCGGAATATTTCTTGCCGAAAGAATCACTTTCTTGTCAACCTCGGGAAGAATGATAAGTGCTTTTTTGTCTGCACCGATAGCTTTGAGCATATTGGCAACAGTCTTTGTCTTGTACTCGTTCATTGAAACGGCATCAACAACAACTATCTGACTGTCTTTCAGTTTGCTTGAAAATGCTGATTTCATAGCAAGCTTTTTCACTTTCTTATTTACTGTAAATCTGTAACATCTGGGCTTGGGAGCAAATACAACGCCGCCGTGTGTCCACTGGGGAGCACGGGTTGAACCCTGTCTTGCATGACCTGTGCCTTTCTGTCGCCAAGGCTTTCTGCCGCCGCCCGATACTTCTGCACGAGTGAGAGCGGACTGTGTACCCTGACGGTTGTTGGCAAGATAGTTTACTACCATCTGATGCATTGCAACCGTATTCGGCTCTATACCGAAAACAGCATCGGAAAGTTCTATTTCACTTACTTTCTGACCAGCCATATCGAGAACATCTATATTAGCCATTGAAATTCCTCCTTCCTTTAAGCCTTAACGCTGTCACGGATTACTACGATACCGCCGTTGGGACCGGGAACAGCACCCTTGATTGCAATAAGATTGTTTTCGTTGTCAACTTTAACAACTGTCAAATTCTGAACTGTAACTCTCTCTGCACCAAGATGACCTGCCATTTTTTTGCCCTTCCAAACTCTTGACGGAGTTGAGCAGGCACCCATTGAACCGCCATGACGGGCAACAGGACCTGAACCGTGAGATTCTTTAAGGCGATGGAAGTTCCAACGCTTGATTACACCTGCATAGCCTTTACCTTTGCTCTTGCCTGTAACATCAATCTTGTCACCCTCTGCAAAGGTATCTGCTTTGATTATATCGCCCACTTTGAAAGAATCGAGATTATCTACTCTGAATTCACGGAGAGTGCTTTTCGGAGCAACATCTGCTTTCTTGAAGTGACCGAGAAGAGGCTTTGTAATATTGACAGGGTCGTTCTTAAATTTTTCCGAACGCTGTCTTTTGCCTTTACCTGTACCGTTCTGAACTTTCAGCTTAATATCACCGAAGCCCATCTGAACTGCCTCATAGCCGTCATTTTCAACTGTCTTGATTTGAGCCACTACACAAGGACCTGCTTCAACAACAGTTACGGGTATAACGTTACCCTTTTCATCAAAGATCTGTGTCATACCGACCTTTTTGCCGATGATAGCTTTCTGCATAAAGATTTCCTCCTTGATAGGTTATTGGTTGGCTTTTGCCAACTTGACCCCGACTGCTTGTAGGTTGAATTAAAGTTTCACTTCTACTTCAACACCGGCAGGGAGCTCCAGAGCTGTGATTGCATCAACAGTTCTGTTTGATGGTCTGAGAATGTCAATAAGTCTTTTGTGAGTTCTTGTTTCAAACTGCTCACGGCTGTCCTTGTACTTGTGTACTGCACGAAGAATAGTAACAACCTCTTTTTCTGTGGGGAGCGGTATCGGTCCTGAAACCCTCGCACCTGTACGCTTTGCAGTTGCAACAATCTTTTCAGCAGCCTGGTCAACAAGCTGATGATCATAACCCTTTATTCTTATTCTGATTTTCTCCTTGACTGCCACATTGGTCGCCTCCTTAAAAATATTTTTTGGGGTGGGCGTTTTTCCCGAAATTGCCTTACACCACTCCGGGTGTTTCATGCAACTCAAATAAAAATCCCGAACCGAATACTCGATACGGGCAAGGCTTTCGAGAATTCATGAGCACAAGAAATCCACACCCCTGCACAAGTAACTAATGCAGACGTTTTTTCTCCTGCTCACTTCAACAAATTCGCCCGGTTTAAAATCGGACATACTCCACGGAAAAACCGGCTCACAAGCCGCAACCTCCCGCTTCAACGCATATCTGTTGCAGTCACGCTATATTATAATAGCATATCCCCCCTTGAATTGCAAGAAATTACGATTTTTTGCATTTAGAATTTATTCCAACTTTTCAAAAATTTTTTATGCATTTTACACATACTTTAATATATCTACAAATAATCTGCCCTTTTTGCTCATTCCCGATATGCCCGACACGCATATTTTCCCTTTGCCGTGCAAGGAAATTTTATCACCTGCTTTTATTTCCCTTGAAACATCAATGCACACCTGCCAATTCACAAAAACCATGCCCTTTTTGATACATTCCGCTGCCTTTGTCCGTGAAACACCGAAACTTTCTCCAACCACGCTGTCCAGCCTCATAGAACTTACATTTATATTGATAAGCTTTTTCGGCACTTCCGCCATTTCCGAAAATTCGCTTTCACTCAGTTCAACACTATATCTCCCTATTTTATTCAAATTCATTTTCACAAACTCACTCACGGACTTATGACAGAAAAACTGTGCTTTATTTTCATTTGCAATTATATCGCCTGTCATTTCTCTTTTTATTCCCAGTCCCATCAATGCTCCTAAAACATCTCTGTGTGAGAGTACGGCATTTTTATCCGTTGCTCTTACCGAGTACAAGACTATCGGTACTCCCTCATCACTGTTATATTCATTCGTGCATACCCTGCAAACACGTCTTTCAGCTTCTTCATATCCTCCGCTAAATCCTATCATTCCCGAAAAATCCCTTTCACCCATTAAAAACATCTGTTCAGCGGGTGTTAAAAAATTTGAATATATGACACAAAATGTCTTTTCACTTTTATTTACAAGGTCTTTTATTTTTCTCAGCAATATTTTTTCTTCATCGTTCAACTTCATCACCCTTAATTATTATAACAAATAAAAAAAACTGTGTCAAAATGTTAATGCCTGTATATAATATTAGTGTAAGCGAAACAAGCACCGAATGAGAGTGGAGAGTGAAGTTATGAGGAGATGCGTGAAAAACGGCAATATTTTATCATTCAGTTTAGGCTTGCTTGTTTCATGTGTACTTCCGCAGCATTGCCTTATTGTCATTATTGCGGTCATTCTTGCGGTAACCGCTGTGACGGGGTTAAGATGCTATCGCTGAAAGGGGATTTTTTTATGAAGATAGTAGTTGTTGACAATCCGAAATTCTGGAGTTTTTTTCTCCGCAAAATGTTCAAAATAAAAAAGCTTCCCCAACAGCCCGAAATAAACTGAATGCAGGCAGTGAGAGATTTCTCTCACTGTTTTTTTCATTTTACCGCTCTATATCGACAAAGATATTTTATATTCTGTTGTATAATTGAAAAAAATATCTTTATAGGAGAGTTGCAGATGAATATGACCGCTATCATGGCAGACGGTAAAAAAGCGTTAAACGGAAGTACAGGAAAAATGTTGTTCAATGTATTGTATTTTTCTTTCGGCATGATTTCGGCTAACGGCTATGTTTTCGGAGAATACTCGCCTTTTGGAATTTCGGTTGCGGCAGCAGTGCCTTTTCCCAATGTCATATTTTCCGTGGCAGGCTCTGTTGCAGGCTACATTGTATTCGGAAACAGAAATTTCAGGTATATTGCAGCTATCTTTGCGGTACTTGCGATAAGATGGACTTTTAAGGACATCAAAAAAATAAGCCGTTCCTTTATTTATTCGGCTCTTGTATGTGCCGTGCCGACATTTGCAACGGGAATTGCCGTTGCCTCCGTCAGCGGATTTACATTTGAAAAAGTATTTTCATACACCCTTGAAGCCGTACTTGCGGGAACGGGGGCATACTTCATTGCCCGTACATTCGTTATCATACACGGCACAAAAACACTTGGTATGCTTTTGCCGCAGGAAACGGTATGCCTTATCATGACGGGCTGTATAGGCATTCTTGCCCTTTCGTCATTCCAGATATTTTCCCTTTCAATCGGCAGAATGATTGCCGTTATATGCATACTTACCGCTGCACATTATGGCGGTACGGCAGGCGGCTGTATATCGGGCATAGCTATGGGAATAGTCCTCGGCATAGCCTCCGAAGAATACTACTTTTTAGGGGCGGCATACGCCTTTGGCGGACTTATGGCAGGACTTTTTGCACCGTCGGGGCATATCGTTGCCGCTGTAATATTCCTTTTAAGCAGCGGTTTAGCCTCTTTGCAGGCTCAGGGCTTGGCAACCGTTATACAAGTCATGTATGAAATGGCAATATCGGGTGCAATATTTGCCGTACTTCCCAAAAATGCTTTCAACTTTATTGCAGCCATGTTTTCCCTCAACAAAACAGATAAAAACTGTGAGGGGCTAAGACGTTCCATCATCATGCGTCTTGACTTTGCCTCGAAAGCCCTTTCCAACGTTTCCGAAGATGTCGAAAGAGTTTCCGAAAAGCTCTCTAAAATAGTAACCCCCACTCTTGAAAGCGTGTATAAAAAATCCGTTGAAAGCACTTGTGCAAGATGTGGAATGAAAGTATTCTGTTGGGAACATAAAAACGGGGTATCTCTTGACGACTTTGAAAGCGTGGGTGACGTTCTCAGAAAAAACGGTGAAATAAATCCCGAAGATTTTTGCGAGGAATTCAGACGGGTATGCTGCCGCACTTCGGAAATGACCTCTGCCGTAAACAGATACTATAAAAATTTCCTCTCGTCAGAGGCTGCCGCAAAAAGAGTTGATGAAATAAGAACGGTAGTGGCAGGGCAATTCTGCGGACTTGGGGAAATACTCGGTGAAATGGCAGATGAATATGAAAATTATGAAGTCTTTGACAATGCCCTTGCAGAAAATATTATCGTCAAATTAAAAGAACTCGGAATGATGCCGATAGATGCAAGCTGTCGCATAGACTACATGGGCAGAATGACCGTTGAAGCCGAAGTATTTGACGGTGACAGGGATAAAATAAAGAAAAATTCCGTTGTCACGGAAATTTCAAAACTTTGCGGCAGAAAATTCGATACTCCGAATATCACCGCTGCTTTCGGCAGATGCAGAATAGTTTTATCGGAAAAAGCACAGCTTGATATAGAGATTGCCGCAAGTCAGCACGTCAGCAAAAGCGGACAGCTTTGCGGAGATAATTTCAGTTACTTCAATGACGGCATGGGGAGAATGATAACCGTACTTAGTGACGGCATGGGTACAGGCGGGCGTGCAGCCGTTGACGGTGGAATGGCTGTAAGTATCATGTCAAAATTACTTAAAGCAGGCTTGGGTTTTGACTGTTCTCTTAAAGTCGTCAATGCCGCACTTATGGTAAAATCCGAAGATGAATCCCTTGCAACCCTTGATGTAGTATCCGTTGACCTCTATAACGGTGAAACGGACTTTTTTAAAGCAGGGGCGGCTGTTTCGTTCATCAAAAAATCCGATAAAATGTATAAAGTCGAAACGCCCTCACTTCCCGTAGGCATACTTCCCGATGTGGAATTTACCTGCACGGAGGACAATCTTCACTCGGGTGACATCATCGTAATGCTTTCAGACGGGGCATTGGCAACGGGTGATGAATGGATAGAACACATCATTTCCTCTTGGGAAAACAAAAGCATGAAAGAACTTGCAGACCTCATCAATGACGAAGCCACCTCCAGAAGAAATGACGGACATGATGACGACATCACCGTTATCGCCATGAAAATCGCATAACAATGTGCAATTTGCAATGTGCAATGTGCAATGCTTTTTATATAGTAAACGACAAAATAAATCGCCCTATGTCATTCCGAGCGAAGCGAGGAATCTTTGAAAGATTCTTCGTCACTTCGTTCCTCAGAATGACAAAAGGATTTCAAATTAAAACGAGCAGTCGGTAATTTTCATTACTGACTGCTCATTGTATTGAATGCAAGTTCGGCAGCTGATATGTCCATGTTACAGCCCAGACGATAAAATGTTACTTTTTCACACATCTCATCTATCAAAGAAATTGTTTTTTTCAGTGCAAAAATATCGTTTGGGCGATACACCTGCTGTAAAAGCATTTTATAAGCCTGTGACCTGTCTGTTTTTTCAATATGATTTTCACTTGCACGTTCCAGTATGCAAACGCTTTTCAACGGCACGGAAATATTATTTCCTATCCTGTGCTTTCCATTATATGGAGTGCCGTAAATCGTAGCACCGCTTTCGGATATATTGATAAGCGGTTTGTCATCATTTACCATGACCGCCCTGTCCCCCAAAAGTTCTCTCCATAATCTTGTATGGGTAGATTTTCCCGTACCGCTTCTTGCCGTGAAAAGATAGGCATGACCGTCAACCGCTATTGCAGAGCCGTGCATTAAAAAAGTGTCGTATTCGGGCATTTTTTCCGCTATCTTTCTGTAAACCGCAAGTTCTTCAAGATAGCCGTCCGACCACTGTGCAATTTCCCTGCCCTCTGCAATGTCGTTTTTGGCAGACCTCTCACGTTCATATTCAATATCACTTTCACTTGTTTTTACGCAAAAATCCGCTTTTCCCGATACGGCATAATCTTTACAGTATCTATGCACGCTTTTATGCAGAGATGTTATCTCTATGACTTTTCCCGCCATTTGATAAGTACGAGTAAATCCCATTATTCCACCCTTTTCAAGCTTATTTTTTCTTCTTTATCTTTGAAAATATCTCTGAGATATGATAATCTTTCAAAGTTTCTTTTTTTGCCCTTTTCGGCACGTATTCGGGCACGCCTGTTTTTTCGGCATATTTTTCTTCGGGAATATTTCTCAATTTCAGCCTCTCACGCACCAATCTCTTTAAAAGCGTATATAATACAGACGTTACAGGGGCACTGACAAGCAAACCTATTATCCCAAAAAATCCGCTGAAAATTACGATTGCGGCAATCAATACAATAGGCGGCAGTCCGACATTTGAGCCTACCACTCTGGGATATATGAGATTTCCCTCCACCTGCTGCAGGCATACCATAAATACCACAAACCATATTGCCTGAACGGGACTCACCGTAAGAATAAACAATGCACCGATTACCGTTCCTATCATGATGCCGAACATGGGAATCCATGAACAAATGGCTATCACCACTCCGACGAGTGCCGCATACGGAAAGCCGAGTATTGCCATTCCCAAGCCTGTAAGAGTTCCTATAATCACGCATTCCATCATTTGTCCCGTAATACTGTTATAAAAGGACTTGTTTGTCATAATTCCCACTTCAACGATATAGTCAACCGCCTTTGACGGAAAAAATGCATACAGGAATTTTCTCAGGTGAGAGGAAATTTTTTCTTTCTTTGCAAGTATATACACAGAAAGAACTATCCCCAAAAATATATTTACAGTGATACTGATGACGGAAGAAACAACTTTCATTGTAGAAGTAAGGAGATTCATGGTAGAATCAAAGAAATTTGTCACGTTGTTTGTAATAAAGCTTGCAATATTCGAGCCTATGCTCTCCCAGTCTATATTGATATTATCATATACCGCCTTTGCCCAGTCATATCTGTTGCTGAGGTCTTTCATCCAGTATCTGAAATCATCAAATGCAGACGGGATTGAGCCTGCTATTTTTTGCAGGCTGTTGCTTATCTCGGGTATGATGATAATCAAAAATATTCCCAAAACCAGCACAAACATACTGATTGACATGGTGATTGCAAGCGGTCGCCTTAACTTTTCTTTCAGCGGACTTACAGGCGTTCCGTCTTTTGAGCGGAAAAGCCGTCTTTCTATTGCATTCAGAGGCACATTCAGAAAAAACGTAAAACAGCCTGCTATGATAAACGGTACAAGTATCTGCAAAAGCCACAGCAAAAAAGAGCCTATTATATCAAGGTGCTGAAATCCGATATATACAAGAATAATGCACACCGCAAGAAAAAATATTTTTATGGTATCTTTTCGGTTCATATTCATTCGCTTTCACTCTCCGATAAAAGTCTTATATTATTATAAAACAAATTCCTTTTAATTGCAATAAGAATTCCCCTTTTCAAGAAAAAAGCAGTGTATCAGTGATACACTGCCTAAAAATCAGAATTTCCTGTATT
The DNA here is from genome assembly GCA_900317795.1 of uncultured Eubacteriales bacterium. Classification (GTDB taxonomy): domain Bacteria; phylum Bacillota; class Clostridia; order Oscillospirales; family Acutalibacteraceae; genus UBA1213. The sequence goes on from ONIF01000100.1 coordinate 12,749, forward strand.
TTTTAACAGGTCTGCGATTTCTCTTTTTACGGTTATACAATGCCACAAGTACTATATACCCCAGAAAAAAAAGTATGATTATCCCCACTGCTATAATAAACCATACCGATGTCACCATATTCCTCACGGCATTCATCACAATAAGAAGTTCACTTCTTTCAACAGTTTCGGATACAACAAGCTCTACCGTTCCCAGCTCCTTACCTGCATAACTCAAAGTTACCGTTCCGACTTTATCGCCTGCTTTTACGGGGGCTTCTATACTCTCGGGAAGACTGTATTCCCTGTCTATACTCGACATCTGAACATCTGACGGCAGTATAGTAGAATAGCTCTCCTTCGGTGAAAGCTGTATGGTATCCCTGTTCCACGCATATTTAAGCCCTATCTCTTTTACTATATCCTTTTTGTCAATGATAGTTTTCATTTCAAGATTGTCAAACGCCCATTCATACAAATTCTTTGAATCTATCATAGCACCATTTTCATAATACTCGCCTGTTTCCTCATCTTCATACTTCGCACCGTAGGCAATGCAAAGATAACTGAATCCGTCTTTTTCTGCCGTCGATACAAGACAGTAGCCCGAATCATTTCCCGTAGAACCTGTTTTTATGCCCTTTGCATACTCGTAATAATAACTTCCGCCTCTTGTTTGGTCTATCATGGAATTGGTAGTTATCAAATACCTGTCCTCGCCAAGACACTCCGAGTATGTGGTATTGCTGATTTCCTCGAACATCGGCATTTGTAAAGCATATTTCGTAATTTTAGCCATGTCGCTTACAGTCGTATAATGATTGGGGTCATTCAGTCCATGGGGATTGGAAAAATGCGTTCCCGTACAGCCCAATTCCTCAGCCTTTTCATTCATCATATCAACAAATGTCTGTATGCTGCCGTTTCCCACATAATCCGCCAATACAAGTGCCGCATCATTTCCCGACGGTATCATAAGACAGTTCAAAAGCTGATATATACTCAGACTTTCCCCCTCTTCAAGACCTGCCACAGAACTTCCCGTTCCCTCAAGCAGCTTGAGTGTCTTTGCTTTTATCTTCACAAATGTATTTTTGAAATCCTTTACGTTTTCCGCAGTTACGATATATGTCATTATCTTTGTCGTTGAGGCAGGGTATCGCCTTGCCTCGGGTTCCTTTGCATATACCACTATCCCCGTATCAAGATTTTCAAGATAAAGCGACTTGCTTTCGGCTGCAAAATCTACCGCAAATTCCGCTGCACTCGCCCGAACAGGCGGCACTGCCAAAAATGCAGACAAAAAAAACACTGCCGACACCAAAACACTCAATACCTTTTTCATAAAAACTTTCCCCTCTCCCGAATATATATAGCCTATTGTACACGATTTTCAACAAAAACTCAAACATAATTATGACGAATTTTATTTATATTATTTTAAATAATTGTGAGTTTTGCCACTTCATACTCTCAAATACCGTCTTTTTCCATAAAAATGACTTATCTGTCCGTTTTTTTTATCTATTTTTTAGAAGTTTTTTAGATTTTTTCCAATCTCTTTTTTTTGGTTGACGAAATCAACCTTGATATGATATAATATCTGCATTGGGAGTATAGTATGAAGTATGAAAGGTGTGTTTTCAAAAAGTGGATATGGTAACCGAAAAAATAAAAGAGCACCGCAGTACAGAAACAGATGTTTCGGGTTTTGAATACAAACCCAAAATTGCTTTTGACATAGTAAAAAGGATTTTTGATTTTTTTGCATCACTGATATGTATCATTATCTTGGCAATACCGTTTGCCATTATATCACTGATGATAATTATTGATGACCGCCAGGCAGGACCTATATTCGTTCAGGAACGTGTCGGGAAAAACGGCAAAACATTTAAAATATATAAATTCAGGACAATGTGTGCCGATGCAGAAAAAAAACTTGCCGAACTTCAGTCAAAAAATGAAATGGACGGTCCCGTATTTAAAATAGAGAACGACCCCAGAATTACAAAAATAGGGAAATTTCTCCGTGCCTCCAATATTGACGAACTCCCCCAGATATTCAATATATTTCTCGGTGATATGTCATTTGTAGGTCCACGCCCCGCACTCCCCAGAGAAGTCGAACAATACAGACCAAGCGATAAACTCCGTCTGCTTGTAACTCCGGGACTTACTTGTTACTGGCAGGTTGTGAAAAACCGTAATTCCGTTTCTTTTGACGAATGGATGGAACTTGACAGAAAATACATACAGGAAAGAAATGTATGGATAGATATAAAGCTTATCTTCAAAACATTCTTTTTCCTGTTCAAGAAAAGCGGTTGCTGATATTAAGAGTGGAGAGTTGAGAGTGGAGAGTGGAGTTTAATTTCCGTTTCATTCTCAATATCCGCTTTTTTTGTTTTTTAAAGGAGTTGTTTTTTATGCCCGTACTTTTTGAAAGCAGTTACTCTATGACAAAAGAGTTTTATCAAGAAATATTTTCGTTTTACTCTTTGAAACGCCCCTCCAAAATCATACAGCTTATTGTTATCATTTTGGTGTTGATACTCATGTTATGGCTGGCAATACTCGATTCTTTCAAAAGCCCTCTTTTTTACAGTGCACTTGCAATATGGTTACTCCTGCTTGCCATGCATTTTCTGACTTACCGCCTGCAAGTCAATATGACTTTAAAACGTAATGCCGAACTTTCCAAAAATACCCCTATATCCTGCACCGTATCCGCCACACAAAATTCTCTCGGCTACCGCACTTCCATAGGCACCAATGTAGAAATTGATTTTTCCGCTGTTAAAAGTGCCTTTCAGACAAAAAACTATATTGTCCTTGTTTCCGCCAACAAGCTTACATACTCATTCTGCAAAAATCATTTTACTGTCGGAAACTATGAAGATTTCCTGCAATTTCTCCGTTCAAAAGGCTATAAAATATAAAAAAGGAGCTGTTTTTTCATGCCCGTACTTTTTGAAAACAAATATAAATCCGAAAAAAAATTCTTCAAAGAAACCGTCTTTTACAGACATTTCAGGCAATCTTTCAGTATCTTTCTTATGCTTTTCATGGCAGCTCTGCTTGCCCCTAACCTGTTTTTTGCAATAAGAAGCAACTGGCAGGGCATTGCAAGCGTCATTTCTGTTATAATAGGCGTGTCTTTTTTTGTCATATACTTCTTTGCATACCCTGTCAGAGTTGTGCATACCTCAAAAAAATATTCCCCCGATGATACCTATACCGTTTCCGTCACCGAAAACAAATTTACATACAATGCCCCCAAAAATGCCGAAATTGAAGTAAGCTTTGCCAAAATAAAGAAAACCGCCAACTCAAAACATTATCTCCTGCTTATTTCCCAAAATGACGACATATATGCTTTCAAAAAAGACGGCTTTGAAAAAGGCACTTACAAAGATTTTCTTGAATTTCTCAAATCCAAAAACCTCAAATGAGAGTGAAGTGTGGAGAGTGCAGAGTGGAGTTATTTCTCCGCTCTTTTTATTTTGCAAAAAAAGCGGAG
>ONIF01000153.1 GCA_900317795.1 uncultured Eubacteriales bacterium
GTTTTAAGCATTTTATTGCTGCTGCTCGGAACGCTCTCTGCTTCAAAGTCTGTTTTGTACTGTTCTTCAATATCACTTGTAGTTTTCTTGTCATTATTTATCATGTTGCGGTATTTATTGAAATTCGCAACGGTTTTTTCTTTTGTTTCACCGTCTATGTCAACGGAATTCCCGTTTTCATCAGTCGTTTTGAGTGAGTACGGTATGTAGTAGTAAGAAATATAATTTTCTGTATAGTACTTCTTCACTTCTTCATCGGAAAGTTCTTTTTCACCGTCTTTGCCGTAAATATTTTCAAACAGCTCCTGATAGAGATAGTTATACCTTGCTACACACTCGCCAAAACTTTCCTCGGAAACGCCCAGCTTTTCATAAAGTGCCGCTGCCTCCTCACTGCCGTTATAATAGTACTGAATATACATATTTGCCGTCATGTTTATCTGCTCGTCATCAATGACAATATTCTTGTCTTTTACAAGCTTTTCTGCCGTAAGCAGTGACAAACATTTGTCTTTTGCCTCGTCAAATATCCAGTCAACCGCATTTTTATCTTCCACTTTTTCCTTTGTGATGTCCATAAGTTGAACATCAAAATCTTCATTATCCTTGTTTGCTTCCTCAATTTTGCTGACAGCCTCGTTATAGCTCTGATACGTGTTATATATCCAGCTTCCTGCGGATATTTCGGCTATATCTGTTTTATAACTCCATTTTCCCGGACCGAGTGTGCAGCTTGTCACCGAACAGGCAAGAACTGCCGTAAGTGCAAGTGCGGAAATCTTTTTACCTATATTTTTCATCAATTTTTCTTCCTTTCAGAAAATAATTTGCATACAAAAGATATTATATAACAAATGTTTTATAAAGTCTATAATTTTTTTTAAAAAATTTTTTATTTTCCGAAATTCATGCCGAAAATTTCGTTAAAAAGTCCTGTTACCGTGTCAGATTTTCTGACAGCAACGGATATATACGGTTTTTCGCCTGCATGAAGAACCGCCCTGCCCTGCAGTTTGCCGAGAATTTCGGCAGCCGCCTGTGATTTTATCTGATGTACATATATGTTAATATGGTCTGTGACCTGCCTTATCTCATATATGCCCATTTTTTTGGCTTTACTTCTCAAAAGTGCCACGTTTACCAAACCGTTTACAGATTTCGGCACATCTCCGAAACGGTCTGCAAGTTCGTCTATCACATCACTTGCATCATTTTCATTTCTTATATCCGCAATTTTCCTGTATATTTCCAACCGCCTGCCGAGATTGCCTATATAATCATCGGGTATATATGCCTCTATCTGCACATCTAACAGACATTCCATGTCTGTATCTTCGGGAATTTCTCCCTTTGCCTCGCTTACGGCACGGTTAAGCAGTTTCATATACATATCATAGCCGACATCTGCCATGTGACCGTGCTGTTGAGAACCCAATATATTTCCTGCACCCCTCAATTCAAGGTCACGCATGGCAATTTTAAATCCCGAACCGAACTCCGTAAACTCCTTTATTGCGTCAAGTCTTTTCTGAGAAATCTCACTCAAAATTTTATCCTGCCTGAAAGTGAGATAGGCATAAGCACGCCTTGATGAACGACCTACACGCCCTCTTATCTGGTGAAGCTGGGAAAGTCCCATTCTGTCGGCATTTTCTATAATAAGCGTATTGGCATTCGGAATATCCACACCCGTTTCAATAATCGTCGTACTGACAAGCACGTTTATTTCCTGTTCCAGCATTTGCCTCCACACTTCCGAAAGCTGACTTTCCGTCATTTTTCCGTGACCGTATGCAACCTTTGCTTCGGGTATCTCCTCTGCAATTTTCTTTGCTTTCAGGTCTATGCCCTCAACGGAATTGTATAAATAAAACACCTGTCCCCCACGCCTTAACTCACGCCTTATTGCCTCATTTATCACGTTTTCATCATATTCCAGCACGTATGTTTGTATAGGGTGTCTGTCCTGTGGGGCTTCTTCCAATGTTGACATATCCCTTATGCCCGACATCGACATATTTAAAGTTCTCGGGATAGGCGTTGCGGAAAGTGTCAGAACATCTACATTTTTGCACATCTTCTTGAATTTCTCTTTCTGTGCCACTCCGAAACGCTGTTCCTCGTCTATAATCACAAGCCCCAAATCCCTAAATTCCACATCTTTTGAAATAAGCCTGTGCGTGCCTATGATAAAATCAATTTCACCGCTTTTCAGCTTGGTGATGATTTTACTCTGCTGTGAGGGCGTGCGAAATCTTGAAAGCAGTTCTATATTGACGGGAAAGCCCTCAAATCTTCTCAAAGCCGTCTGATAGTGCTGCCATGCAAGAATGGTTGTAGGCACAAGCAACAAACATTGTTTTGACTCCGTTACACATTTGAATGCCGCTCTTAATGCAACTTCCGTTTTACCAAAACCTACATCTCCGCATAAAAGCCTGTCCATAGGGGCAGTGCTTTCCATATCACGCTTTATTTCAGCCGTTGCTCTTTTCTGGTCCTCCGTGTCCTCATACTCAAACTTGCATTCAAAATCCCTTTGCCATTCCTTGTCCTCTCCGAATGCATAGCCTTTTGCTTTCATTCTCTCCGCATACAGCCTTATCAACTCATCTGCTATGTCTTTGACAGCCTTTCTGACACGGTTTTTGGCTTTCTGCCACTCCGTTCCGCCCAGCCTGTTTAATTTCACTTCCGCCTCATCTCTCGGACCTATGTATTTTGAAACCAAATCAAGCTGTGTGACAGGCACATACAGCATATCTCCCCTTGCATAGCGTATGGTGATATAGTCTTTCACGACATTTTCATATTCCCTTTTCTGTATGCCCTCGAATTTTCCCACGCCATGCACCGAATGTACCACATAATCCCCTATCGACAACTCCGCCAAACTGAATATCGCCTTGCCTTTTGAAGAAGATTTTTTCTTTTTCTTTGAAGTCACGCTCACCTGTGAATGCGTGATAAGCACGAAATTCACCGACGGATACTCAAAGCCTGCCGAAAGATTTCCTGCACAAATATATATCCCATCACTTTCAATCACATCATTTTCTCTCAGAAAGCCGACACGATACCCCTTATCAAGCATATCTCTGTATATATTTTCCGCAAACTTTGATGTGCCTGCAAGCACAACGATTTTTTTGCCTTTGGGCTTCATAGCGTCTATATCTTCACACAAGACATTCAACGAACCGCTCCATGCAGATGTCTGCTTGATATTGAAATTGACAAGCTCCTTTAAAGGCAATTCACAAGTACCCCTTGCATAGTTGTCTATCAAAAATGTCTTTCTCTTGGAAAGCTCCGACAAAATATCTGTCCAGTCAAACGTAAACTTGTCAAGCCCCTTGCATAAAATACCGTCTGTAAAATAATCTTTTATATCCTCGTTCCACTGCCATATTACCGCTTTCATTCTTTCTTTCAGTTTCGGCATTTCCGACACAAATACAAACGTGTCTTTTGAAAGATAGTCAAACAGACATTCCGCTTTGTCATATACAAGCGAATAAAATTTATCTATGCCTGCAAGCCTGCCGCCATTTTTCAAAATCTCCGCTTCTTTGAGTAAAACTTCCTTTGCCGCCAATGCCGCTTTTCCTCTGAGAGAATTTGCCTTTTTCTCAATTTTTCCTGCAAGCTCGCCCGCATTCTCAAATATTATCTCACTTGACGGGGTTATGACAAATTCGTCAAGCTGTTCTGTACGTCTTTGCGTTTCGAGGTCAAAGGAAGATACCGTGTCGATTTCATCTCCCCAGAACTCCACTCTGCAAGGCTGACTTGCCGACGGCATGAAAAAATCCAGTATTCCGCCCCTTACGGCAAATTGTCCCGTACCGTCAACCTGCTCAACCCTCACATAACCGCCTGCCAAAAGTGCCTCTGCCATTTTTTCGGGCGATACCTCTGCACCCGACTTTACCTTTACAGATGACTTTTCAAGCACCTTTTTCGGCATGGTATATTGCAAAGCACCGTCTGCACACGCAACAATCACTTTATACTGCCCTGTCATAAAGCCGTATAAAGCCCCTATTCTCTGATGTTCAAACTCCCTTGAAACGCCCTCTATCTCACGGAAAGTGAAATCCCTTGACGGATAAAAAACCGCACTTGTACCCATCGCTTTCAAGTCAGAGCATAATTTTTGTGCCTCCGCCTCGTCAGACGCAAGCAAAAGTGCATTTTTATCGCTATTCACAACCATACTATGCACAAGATGTGCCTTATGCACAACGGAAAGTCCCGTTGCCATACAAGGAAATCTGCCTTTATTCACGGCATTTTCCAATACTTTATATTCTTCGGTTTCCCTAAAAACATTATCCAAAAATCTCATAGATTACTCCTGTAATTATCCATCAATCTCAAAAAATCCGCAAGCAATAATTGCACATTGCACACTGCACATTGCTAATTGAAAAGGTTCATTGCTTTATCAATATTACCCGAAATGATATATTCAACCGCATTACACGCATTGTTTGCCGTTTCATCAAGCAGTTTTCTTTCACTTTGAGTGAAGTTTGACAACACCCAATCAGCTAAATCCCATTGTTCGGGCTTGTGTCCGACACCTATTTTTATTCTTGGAAATTGGTCGCTTCCCGAAAGATAAATGATATTTTTCATGCCGTTGTGACCACCGTCACTGCCCTTTCGCCTAATACGCATTTTCCCTATGTCAAGCGATATGTCATCAAATATGATAATCACCTTTTCGGGCGGTACTTTGAAAAAATTCATTGCCTCAACAATCGCCTGACCGCTGTTGTTCATGTATGTTGACGGCTTCATAATTAAAACTTTCTTGTCTGCAATAACGGCTGTATTGCAAAGCGACTTGTATTTTATCCTGTCAAGACGTATATTAAGCTTATCTGCAAGGGTGTCAGCTGTAATAAAGCCTGCATTGTGCCTTGTATTTTCATACTTTCTGTCGGGATTGCCAAGCCCTGCCACAATATATTCAACTCCGCTTAAATTTTCCTTTTTTCCGAAAAACACATTCTTCTCCCCCAAATCCGTAATAGTAAAACAATATCATAAATAAATCTTTTTGTCAATTTTCAAATGCACAAAAAACCGCTGCCATATAAAGCAACGGCTTTTTTATAGTAAACGACAAAATAAATTGCCCTATGTCATTCCGAACAAAGCGAGGAATCTTTGAAAGATTCTTCGTCACTTCGTTCCTCAGAATGACAAAAGGAAATTTTCAGTGACGTTTACTATATTTTATCTTGTCATGTCAAAGACAACTATGTCAT
>ONIF01000034.1 GCA_900317795.1 uncultured Eubacteriales bacterium
TCCTTTTGTCATTCTGAGGAACGAAGTGACGAAGAATCTTTCAAAGATTCCTCGCTTCGCTCGGAATGACATAGGGCGATTTATTTTGTCGTTTACTACAAATTTTAGTCAAGATATGAACCTACCGGACTGTAATTGTACTGCTTTTTGATTTTCATTATGACAGAACCGTCAGGCTGAGTGGTTTCCTCAACAATCTTGTATTTGGTGTTGTTTTTTGCCAGAGAAGATTTATATTTCTCGACCTCGTCTTTTACAAACTTTACCGCAAGATTATGTTCAACATTTTCACTGAGCATAAAGTGGAGTGTCTGACAAATACACGCTTCTTTTATTCTTTTCACAATAATTCACCTCCAAAAATAATAAACGTGCCGCAAACAACCGGACTTACGCAGTAATTTGCAACACGTTAGTTTATTGTATTATATCATTTTATCCCGATAAAACCAAATGGTATTTTTGCACAAAAAACATCGTACCATACGGACAGCAAATTTTATATAAAAATATTTTGTAAGAAAATGAAAACTACCTGTTGACATTTTGATATCTTTATGATATTATAACGATAGATTTGGAAATCAAATAAATTCTTTGGAGGTAGTTTCTATGAAAGAGAAAATTTATACTGCAAAAAAATTAGGTGTTCCCATGATGTTCTTGGTTATTCTCATGTTCCTGTGTTCGCTGGCGGGATTTATAATGGGTGTCGGCCATTTTATCAACTGCGATGATAACGGTTTGCCCGTTCAGCCGCTTTATGTATGCCTGTTTGTGGGAGGTATCATTTTATTTGTCCTTTCCTGCATACTTTGCGGAGGTTTTAAAATGCTTAATCCCAATGAAGCTGTTGTACTCAATCTTTTCGGCAAATACAAGGGTACTTTGAAAGAAGCAGGATTTTATTATGTCAATCCGTTCTGCGTATCGTTCAATCCTGCGGCAGATACAAAACTTCGTCAGAGTGATGATGTCGGTGCAAATAAAAGTCTTTCCGCTTCAACCAATCAGCAGGCAGTTACAAGTAAAAAAATTTCTCTTAAAATGATGACCCTCAGCAACAACAAACAAAAAATCAATGACTGTCTGGGCAATCCTATTGAAATCGGTATCGCTGTTATATGGAAAGTCGTTGATACTGCAAAGGCTGTTTTCAGCGTGGATAACTATAAGGAATTTCTTTCTTTGCAGTGTGATGCGGCTCTTCGTGAGATAGTCAGAACATATCCCTATGACGTTGCACCCAATATAGATACAACAGGCGATGGCGTGGCTGATGACGGCAGTTTGAGAGGTTCAAGCGAAATCGTAGCCGCTAAAATAAAGGCTGAAATTCAAAAAAGAGTTAGTGAGGCAGGTCTTGAAATCGTTGAGGCAAGAATTACATATCTTGCATACGCCCCCGAAATTGCCGCTGCAATGCTTCAAAGACAGCAGGCTTCCGCTATCGTTGATGCAAGAAAATTGATTGTTGACGGTGCAGTAGGTATGGTTCAGATAGCTCTCGACAGTTTGAGTGAAAATAAGATAGTTGACCTTGACGATGAAAGAAAAGCCGCTATGGTATCCAATCTGTTAGTCGTACTCTGTGGTAATCACGATGCTCAGCCCGTTGTAAATTCAGGCTCTCTGTACTGATAAAAATATAGACAGGCGGTGAAGTCATGAGCGAAAAAAAACAAATTCCGTTACGGCTGAAAAAAGAATTGTATGACGCACTCTGTGCATGGGCAGAAGATGATTTTCGTTCCGTCAACAGTCAAATAGAGTATCTTCTAACGGAGTGTGTTAGGCAAAGAAAGAAAAATGGCAAATATGTTTCCGAACATCTTGACGAACCACCCGAAATCAATATTGAATAACAATAAAGAGCCTCTCTGCTAAGGAGCGGCTCTTTTTATATTGAAGATAAATTTTATTTATTCTTCCGCAGATGACGACTGTGATACGGCTATCTGTATAATTTCCGTTTCTTCGGAATTGTCCTCTATGGAATATCCGCAGCCCTCTGCCGTGCAGAATAAAACAGGTTTCTTGCCCTTTTTCTTGAAAAGCACTCCCCCACATTGCGGACATTTTTCGCTTGTCGGCTGATACCATGATATAAAATCGCAGTTCGGATAGTTGGAACAGCCATAAAACAACCTGCCCTTTTTGGTCTTTCTCACCACAACAGAACCGCTGCATTTCGGACAGCTTACATCTTTTAATATATCTATCAATTTCACTATGTTCTTGCAGTCGGGAAAGCCCGAACAAGCAATAAATTTTCCGTATCTGCCGAACTTTACCACCATAGGCTTTCCGCATTTGTCGCATACAAGGTCGGTTTTGTCGTCTTCCAGCTCTATTTTGACATCTTTCATATCTTCTTTCGCCTGTTTGAGAGTTTTGTCAAAATCCGTATAAAAATCCGTTAAAAGCTGCACCCAGCCGCATTCGCCCTCCTCAACGGTGTCGAGTTTCTGTTCCATTTGTGCCGTGAACTTGACGTTCACTATTTTCGGAAATCTCTCCTCCATGAGTTTCGTCGTCACTTCACCGAGTTCTGTCGGGTACAGAGTTTTATTCTGACGCTTTACATACTCTCTTGAAGTGATTGTAGAGATGGTTGCCGCATAGGTTGACGGTCTGCCTATTCCGTATTCTTCCATGGCTTTTATTAAAGAAGCCTCCGTATAACGTGCAGGGGGCTGGGTGAAATGCTGATTGGGCTGCATTTCCTTTATTTTCACGGGCATATCTTTTGTAAGTTCGGGCAGTTCACTTTCTTTTTCTTCGTCACCATTGTCCGTACTTTCAACATAAAGAACCGTGTAGCCGTCAAAATCCACTACATAGCCCGATGCCTTGAAAATATAGCCGTTTACATTGATATCCGCCTGAGTGGTTTTCTGTATGCACTCCGCCATTTGACAAGCGATAAATCTTTCCCATATCAGCTTATACAATTTATACTGGTCATTGGACAAACTTGTTTTAATGCTGTCGGGGGTGAGAGTGACCGTTGTAGGTCTGATTGCTTCATGTCCGTCCTGTGCATTGGAACGGGATTTGAAATGCCTGTGACCGCCCGACGGCAAGTATTTGACACCCCATGTATTTTTTATATAATCCTCTGCCGCATCAAGTGCATCTTCGGAAAGTCTGAGAGAGTCCGTTCTCATATAGGTGATAAGACCGACCGCACCCATGCCTTGAATATCAATGCCCTCATACAACTCCTGTGCAATTTTCATCGTTCTCTTTGACTGAAAACCAAGCTTTCTGGAAGCCTCCTGCTGCAAAGTAGAGGTAATAAACGGCGGTGCAGGCTGACGTTTTCTTGTACCATGCTTTACTTTCTCAACAAACGGCTGTGCGTCTTTCATCTCGTCAAGAATTTTTTCAGCCTGTTCTTTACTTGAAATCTTTATTTTTCCGTCAGCGTTTCCGTGAAATGCCGCTGAAAAAGCCTTTCGGCTGCCTTTTGGAATAAACTTTGCGTCTATACTCCAATATTCTTCGGGCTTGAAAGCTTTTATTTTTTCTTCACGGTCAACGATTATTCTGACTGCAACGGACTGCACACGACCTGCCGACAAGCCCTTTCTTATTTTCTTTGACAGAAACGGACTTAATTTATATCCCACAAGCCTGTCCAAAATACGTCTTGCCTGCTGGGCGTTTACAAGGTCTATATCTATTTTTCTGGGATTTTTCATACCCGTGCTGACACCTGTTTTTGTTATCTCGTTAAAAGTAACTCTGTTGGTATCATTCAAATCAAGCCCCAAAAGATATGCCAAATGCCATGATATAGCCTCTCCCTCACGGTCGGGGTCTGTTGCAAGATAGACATAGTCACTTTTTTCCGCAAGCTTTACAAGGTCGTCTGCAAGCTTTTCCTTGCCCTTGATTATCTCATATTTCGGTGTAAACTTCTTTTTTATATCGACACTTAACCTATTAGGGTTCAAGTCCCTTATATGCCCCATCGAAGCAACCACTTCATATCCCGTACCAAGATATTTTTTAATCGTCTTTGCCTTTGCAGGCGACTCCACTATAACAAGTTTCGACATAACTTCCTCCACAAAAAAATTATTTTCTTATATAACCCTGTCCTGCCGTTCCTTTTATCAATCCCATAATTTCCAGTTCTGTCAGAGCAGCTTTTACATACTGTGCAGACAGCCCCGTTTTGTTTGATATATCATCGGAATCAACAGGCACATCTGAAATTGTATGATACACCATAAAAGTATTTTCTGTCAACTGTTCCTGCAAAATTTTATCGTTTTCCATATCAACTTTTTCTCTTGCAGGGATTTTTTCTTCTTCTTTTTTCTCTGTCGGAATATATTTTTCAAAGCGAATGCGATTTTTTATGACATAACCCGACTGTTCATACCAATCAAGTATATCCGCATGGGAGATGACAGCTTCTGCACCCTGTTCTTTCAAAGCGTTTGAACCTGCAAATCTTTCATCATATTTGCATTCCTCTATAAAAAACACCTTTCTTTTCAGTTCAAAAGCTTTATCAGATGTTTTCAAAGCACCGCTTGAAGCACCTGCCTGCACGACAAGAGTACAGTCCGATATGCCTGCAATTATCCTGTTTCTATGAACAAAAGTGTGTCTTTGAGATGACATATAGGGCGGATATTCCGAAATCACTGCACCGCTTTTCGCTATTTCGTTTCTCATAGGCTTGTTTTTCATAAGATAATTATGGTCAAGACCGCACCCCATGACACATACAGTCTTTCCTCCGCATGAAAGCGAGCCTTTATGTGCGGCAGTGTCAACGCCCTCCGCACCTCCGCTTACAACTATCACATCATTCAATGCAAGTCCTGCCGCTATGTCAAAAGCATATTTTTTACTGTCGGCTGTTGCTTTTCTTGAACCCACTATGGCAGTACAATAATTCTCTTCCAAATCGGGCATTTCTCCCTCAACGTACAGCAATAACGGACAGTCTGCAAGTTCCTTTAATTTACGGGGATACCTGCTGTCAAAAAGCGTCAGAATGCCGTACCCCCCGTTCATACAGTCCGTATATACTTTTTTTGCATATCGAAAGTCCTTTTGAAGTATCTTATATATTGCGTGCTTACTGAAAAGCCCCGAATTTCTCAAAGTTTCCTCGTCAGAGGTCACTATATCCTCGGGCTTTTCAAAAAATTCAAACATTGCCCTCGTTTTGGCATTCGCAAAACTGATACAGTCCTGCAGCCATATCCATAATACCGCCCTGTCCGTCAAAATACCACCCCACTTATCAATGTGCAATGAGCAATGTGCAATGTGCAATGATTTTTACTGCTGAAATCTGTATAAAAGTATTGCCGCTGCTGCCGCTGCATTCAGAGATTCCGCCCTGCCACGCATTGCTATTTTTACCCGCTTTGAACTTGCTTTTATCGTTTCCTCTTTCAGTCCGTTTCCCTCGTTGCCTATCAGCATAACTCCGCCTTTTGAAAAATCCACGCTTTCAATATTCTCTGCATTTCTCGGTGTAGATGCATATATCATTATATCCGACTTTGCAAGTGAGGATATGTATTCCGTAAAGTCCTCCGCAATCATTACGGGCAGTCTGAAAACCGCCCCCATGCTTCCTCTTACCACTTTCGGTGAATATATATCGCAACAGTCTTTTGAAAGAATAATGCCGTTTATCCCCAAAGCTTCGGCAGTTCTTAAAATCGTTCCCATATTTGACGGGTCCTGTATGTTTTCAAGCCCTGCATAATGCTGTCCAATCTCTATTTTATACGATAAAATTTTTTTGTCAAGGGTTTTGAATATACATAACAGCCCTTGTGGTGAGTTGGTATCTGAAATCTTTTTAAAAAGCTGTTCGCTTATCTCATAACTTTTCTTTGAAACGGAAAAAATCTTCTCAAATTCTTTCGGATATTTTTCCATACCGTTTTTTGTATATAAAAAAGCCTTTATTTCAGCCCCCGACAAAACCCCGTCTATGCAAAGCCTTGCCCCCTCTGCAATAAAGCTTTCATTTTGCCGTCTGTAAGACGAACTTGAAAGCAGTTTGGAAACGTGCTTTATCATTTCATTATCCTTGCTTGTTATCATTCATATTCCCTCAATCTATCTCTTATATACAATGCCGTCTGAGATATTGTCAAATTTTTTTCCTCAACCGTTATATCCGCATATTTCTCATATAAAGGCACTCTTTCATTATATAAATCCTTTAAAGTCTGATTTTTGCGGATAGCCACTCCCCTTTGTTCGAGGTTGCCAAGACGGTGATTGATTTCTTCATACGGCAGTTTGATATATACAACTATTCCTATCTTTTTGAGATGTTCCATAGCCTCCCTGCCGTAAACGACACTTCCGCCTGTTGCAATTACACTTCTTTTAACATCTATTGACGCATTGACTTTATTTTCTATTTCTTCAAAGCCCTCTATGCCCTCCTGCTCGATTATGTCATGTAAAAGTCTGTTTTCGCTTTCCTGTATGAGCAAATCCGAGTCCAGAAACCTGTAACCCAATATTTTCGCCAAAACAACCCCTACTGTACTCTTTCCGCAACCGGGCATTCCTATTAAAACTATATTTTTCAAAATCTTCCCTCCAAAAATCATTGCTCATTGCACATTGCTAATTGCTAATTGAAAAATGCACCCAAGTTTTTGTACTCAGGTGCATTTGAAATTTCATTAAAGAGCAGCCTTAGCCTTTTCAACAAGAGCTGTAAAGCCTGCTGCGTCTGCGATAGCGATTTCAGAAAGCATTTTTCTGTTGAGAGTAATGCCAGCCTTTTTCAAGCCGTTCATGAAAGTAGAGTAGTTAATGCCGTTAGCCTTGCAGCCTGCGGAAATACGGGTAATCCAGAGTCTTCTGAAATCTCTCTTTTTCTGCTTACGACCGATATATGCATAGTTGCCGCTTTTCATTACGGCTTCTTTCGCCATTTTAAAGTGCTTGCTTTTAGCACCCCAGTAACCTTTTGCAAGTTTAAGAACCTTTTTTCTTCTTTTGCGTGTTGCCAACGCACCCTTTACACGTGCCATATTATATACCTCCGATAGTAATTATTTGTAAGGAATAAGTCTTTTGATAGCTGCTACATTTGTCTTATCGGCAGCAACTGTCTTTCTCAGACCTCTTTTTCTCTTGGTGGTCTTCTTGTTGAGGATATGTGATTTATTTGCGTGTGCACGGATTACCTTTCCGGTTTTAGAGAGCTTAAAGCGTTTTTTTGCTCCGCTGTGAGTCTTGATTTTAGGCATTTTGATTGTCCTCCTTGTTTAATTTTGCTTATTTGTTGGGCTTCGGTGCAAGGAACATCAGCATACTGCGTCCTTCAAGCTTTGCAGGCTTTTCTACAAATGCAAATTCCTGACAAGCTTCGGCAAATTTATCCATAATTTCCGTACCCAGTTCGGGATGTCCCATTTCACGCCCTCTGAAGCGTATGGACACCTTCACTTTGTCACCGCTTTTTATAAATTTCTGCGTATGGTTGAGTTTCGTGTTAAAATCATGCGTATCTATATTAAGGGAAAGCCTCACTTCTTTAATATCGACAACGTGTTGATTTTTCCTCGCCTCTTTTTCACGCTTTGCCTGTTCAAAACGATATTTGCCGTAGTCCATGATTTTACACACAGGCGGAACTGCCTGCGGTGCTATCTTCACCAGGTCAAGATTTTTTGCAGCAGCCTTTTCGAGAGCCTGTGCGGCACTCATTATGCCAAGCTGACCGCCGTTTGAATCTATTACCCTTACTTCCTTATCACGAATTTCCTCATTGATCTGAATTTCCTGCTTGCTAATTTCAACGCACCTCCAAAACATTTCTGAAACATAAAGAAAAGCACAGACTTTCTTTCATGTCCGTGCAGCCAACATCACCGAGCAAATACAAAAACCTGCCCGAAATAATATTGACCCGTAACAGACGATACCTTACAGGTGAAAGCCGAAACTTTACTTTGTTGTACCTGTATAATATATCATATTTCATTTCCTTTGTCAATAGACTTTTTTTATTTTTTCAAACAAAAACGACTGAGTTTTCACTCAGCCGCCTTTGCTCTATTACTGTAAGGTAAACTTGTTATTATTTATAGTGCTTATCTCTTGCAACATAAGAGGTATGCAGATAGTGATGTGATTTTTCTCCGCCCGGAGCTTTAAAGTACTCGTCATAAATCATCTTGATAATCGGGCTGTCATCACATACTCTGAATTCGGAAGCTTTATCCTGGTCATAGAGAGCCTTGGAACGAAGTGCCTTGTAGTCAACGAAGTTGCTGACGCTGTCACTTCTGGTCGGCTGACCGCCGCCGTTGATACAGCCGCCAGGACAAGCCATGATTTCTACCATGTTATAGTCGGCTTCACCGTTCTTGATTTTCTCAACGAGCTTACGGGCATTGCCAAGACCTGATGTAACGGCTACTTTTACGGTTACGCCTGCTACTTCATAGGTTGCCTCACGGACAACTTCCGGTCCACGAACTTCTTCAAAGTCAACTTTCTCAAAGTTGCCGTCAAGAATTCTTGCAGCGGTACGCAGAGCAGCTTCCAGAACACCGCCTGTTGCACCGAAGATGACACCGCCGCCTGTTGCCTTGTTGAACGGAGCGTCAAAGTCCTCATCGGGCAGGCTTGCAAAATCAAGTCCTGCACGCTTTATCATTCTTGCCAATTCTCTCGTTGTCAATGCAACATCTACATCATCAAATTCGGGATTGGAACGGAGCTGAGGACGTGTTACTTCAAACTTCTTTGCAGTACACGGAATGACGCTGACTACAAAGACATCTTTCGGATCGATATTATTCTTCCAGCAGTAATAGCCTTTAAGCACTGCACCGAACATAGCCTGAGGTGATTTGCAGGTTGAAAGGTGCGGTATCATTTCGGGATAGTAATGCTCAACGAACTTAACCCAACCCGGACAGCATGATGTAAACATTGGCAGAGTGCCGCCGTTCTTTATTCTCTGAACGAGTTCATTTGCTTCTTCTATGATGGTAAGGTCTGCTGTAAAGTCCATGTTGAAAGCCTTTACATTGCCGCCCAATCTCTTGATAGCGGCAGCCATTTTGCCCTCTACATTGGTGCCTATGGGCATTCCGAAAGCTTCGCCCAAAGTAGCTTTGATAGACGGTGCTGTAAAGAAGAAAACTTTCTTTGTGGGGTCTGCAATCGCTTCCCAAACTTTATCCTCCTGCGGTTTCTCATACAAAGCACCGACAGGACAGCTTACTACGCACTGACCGCAGCCTACACACGGAGTATCATTCAAGCTCTTATCGAATGCACTGCCAACGTGAACGGAAAATCCACGGTTCATGCTGCTACGCAACGCATACAGTTGATACATTTATTATCATCACGAACAATATACGGTGAAAGGTCATCTACTTCAAACATAGGTTCTTCTGTTTCAAAAGCGTCCTCGTCAACACCGTATTCAACAGCGAGTTTCTGAAGTTCGCAGTTCTGGTTTCTCACGCATGAAAGACATTTTTTATGGTGAGTGGAAAGGAGCAATTCAAGAGTTGTTTTTCTTGATTTGATAACAGCAGGAGTATTGGTGAATACTTCAAGACCTTCTTCGGCAGGATATGCACAAGCTGCCAAAAGTCCTCTGCGGTTTTTAGCCTCTACCATACAGACACGGCACGCACCTATACAGTTGATGTCTTTCAGATAGCAAAGAGTTGGTATTTCTATATTAGCCTCTTTTGCTGCCTGCAATATAGTATATCCCTTTGGAACTTCAACGGGAATGTTATTGATTTTAAGATGTACAGTTTCCATTAATACAGCCCCTCCTTATATAGCACGAATAGCACCGAACTTACAGTTAGCCTGACATACTCCGCACTTAATGCACTTGCTCTGGTCAATAACGTGCGGCTGCTTAACTGCACCACTGATAGCCTTAACAGGACAGTTTCTTGCACAAAGTGTACAGCCTCTGCACTTATCTTCGATAACTTCATATCTGATAAGTGACTTACAAACGCCTGCTTCACACTTTCCGTTATAGATATGGTCAATGTATTCCTGACGGAAGAATTTCAGTGTGGAAAGTATCGGGTTGGGAGCGGTCTGTCCCAATGCACAAAGTGATGACTTCTGCATATGCTCTGCAAGAGCCTCGATTTTCTCAATATCACCGTCTTCGCCCTTGCCGAGAGTGATTTTTTCAAGATACTTCAAAAGTTTTCTTGTACCTACACGGCACGGTGTACACTTACCGCAGCTCTCATCAACCGTAAATTCAAGATAGAATTTCGCAATATCAACCATACAAGCGTCTTCGTCAAGTACAATCATACCGCCCGAACCCATCATTGAACCGATAGCTGTAAGGCTCTCATAGTCAATAGGTGTATCAATATATTCGGCAGGAATACAACCGCCCGAAGGTCCGCCTGTCTGAGCAGCCTTGAACTTCTTACCGTTAGGAATACCTCCGCCGATTTCTTCGATTATCTCACGGAGAGTTGTACCCATAGGAATTTCAACCAATCCGACGTTTGTAATTTTACCGCCAAGTGCAAATACTTTTGTACCCTTACTTGTTTCCGTACCCATTGAAGCATACCACTGGCTGCCCTTACGGATAATCTGTGCGATATTTGCATAAGTTTCAACGTTGTTGAGTACCGTAGGCTTGTCGAAAAGTCCCTTTACGGCAGGGAACGGAGGACGGGGGCGAGGTTCACCACGATTGCCTGCAATAGATGTCATCAAAGCAGTTTCCTCACCGCATACAAATGCACCTGCACCAAGTCTTATCTCTATATCAAAGCTAAATCCGCTGCCGAGAATGTTTTCACCGAGGAAGCCGTATTCTCTTGCCTGTTCGAGAGCAATTTTCAGTCTTTCAACAGCGATGGGATATTCTGCACGAACATATACAAAACCTCTGCAAGCACCGATTGCATAACCTGCTATTGTCATAGCCTCTATGATACACTGAGGGTCACCTTCAAGGATTGAACGGTCCATGAATGCACCGGGGTCGCCCTCGTCGGCATTACAGCATACATATTTAATATCTCCGGGGCTTGCCTTTGCAAACATCCACTTTCTGCCTGTCGGGAAGCCGCCGCCGCCACGTCCACGCAAGCCCGAATCAAGCACTTCTTTAATAACTTCATCGGGGCTCATGGGAGTAAGCAGAACTTTTGCCAATGCCTGATAACCGCTTGTTGCAATATATTCATTGATATTTTCGGGGTCGATACCGCCGCAGTTTCTCAGAGCAATACGACGCTGTTTCTTATAGAAATTGGTTTCCAAAAGAGGAGTAATTGTGCCGTCGGGCTTTACAGTTTCTTTGTAAAGGAGTTCTTTAACAACACTGCCGCCCTCTACGAGATGTTCTTTAACAATTCTCTTTACACCCTCGGGAGTAGCCTGTGAATAGAAAACACCCTCGGGATATACTATCATAATAGGACCGAGTGAGCAAAGACCGAAACAGCCTGTACGTACTACGAGTACATCTTTGATATTATTTTCTTCAAGAGCTTCTTCGAGAGCTTTCAAAACTTTCTTACTGCCCGAAGATGTACAGCCTGTACCACCGCATACAAGTACCTGCTTGCGATACTGTGTATTGGCAGCGAGTTTTTCACTCTCTTCTGCAACGACTTTACGAACTTTTACGATGTCCTTATATTCATTTTTAATTTTATTGAGTTCTTCTAATGTCATTATTGATTTCCCCCTTCTTCTTTTATATACTTGTCAAGAATTTTTCCAACAAGGTCGGGGGTGAGTTTTCCGTAAACTTCCTCGTCAACCATCATTACAGGTGCAAGACCGCACGCACCTACACAACGGCATGAATCAATAGAGAACAGTCCGTCAGCCGTACACTCACCGCTCTTGATACCGAGCTTTTTCTCAACTGCCGCAAGTACCTTGTCTGCACCCTTTACATAACATGCCGTTCCAAGACAGACACTAATTCTGTGCTTGCCTTTTGGAGTAAGGCTGAATCTTGAATAGAACGTAGCAACACCGTAAACCTCACTGAGCGAAATGCCGAGACCATCAGCAACCATCTGCTGTACCTCTATGGGAAGGTAACCGTAGATTTCCTGAGCCTCATGGAGTACGGGGAGCAGTGCACCCTGCATGTCTTTGTTCTGAGCGATAACTTCAAGAAGCTTTTTTTCCTGTTCCTGAGTTCCCTGGAAAGGGATATTATCTGCCATTTGTATTCCTCCAAATCTTAAATAAATTTTTTGGACATATCGGACAGGCACAATCATACCCTAAAACCGATATACTCCGTCTTTAAACCATTATACTAATTTTTCAATCCAAATACAAGGATTTTTTATAAATTTTTTAATATTTTTTTTGGAAAAACATCGAAAAATTGCATAATTCGAAAAAATCGGACTTATCCACAAAAATTCACTGTATTTTTTGTGGAATATTTTGGGGTTTGAAAATCATTTTATATTCTTTTAAAGAATTATAAAACATCTGCTCTATATTAAAATTGAATTAAAATCATCAGAGAAAGAGGGACTTTTTATGACAAATGCAAAACGCTGTTTTAAAAAAGCAACAAGCCTTTTTATGTCGGCAATACTGTCCGTATCGGTATTTTCGGGAATAGGCACTTTAAACGCCAATGCCGTTTCCTATTCCGAAATGTCGGCACTTGACCGGTATGCTTACAGCGGAAATGACTTAGGGGCAACCTACTCGAAATCTTCAACAACTTTCAAAGTGTGGGCACCTACTGCATCAAAAGTGCAGATAAAACGTTACAAGACGGGCAGTGATACCGAAACGGGTGCAGGCATTATCGAAACAAAGGACATGACCAAACAAAGTCAGGGTGTATGGTCTGTCACCATTTCGGGTGATTTGAAAAATACCTATTACACCTATCTCGTGACGGTTGACGGCACGACAAGAGAAACTGTTGATATTTATGCACGTTCCACAGGTGTCAACGGTATGCGTGGAATGGTGCTTGACCTCGACAGCACAGACCCCGCAGGCTGGGAAAATGACAAACGTGTTGAATGTGAAAACCAAACTGACGCTATTATCTGGGAGGCTCATGTAAGGGATTTCTCCTCCTCATCAGATTCGGGCATGACCAATAAAGGCAAATTCCTTGCCTTTACCGAAACAGGCACTACCGTCAACGGTGACGGCATTCATAAAACAGGTATCGATTATCTGGAAGATTTGGGCATTACTCATGTACATCTCCTCCCCGTCTATGACTACGGCAGTGTTGACGAAACAAAACTCAGTACAGACCAATTCAACTGGGGCTATGACCCTATGAACTACAACACCCCCGAAGGCTCTTATTCGACAAACCCCTATGACGGAAGTGTCCGTGTAAAGGAGTTTAAACAAATGGTGCAGGCTCTGCATAAGAAAAATATCGGTGTTGTCATGGACGTTGTCTATAACCACACCTATGCAGGCTCTGACAATAAAAATGACTGGTTCAATTATACCGTTCCCAATTACTATTACAGACAGAATGCAAAGGGTACTTTCTCCAACGGCTCGGGCTGCGGAAATGAAACCGCCAGTGACCGTGCCATGTATCAGAAATACATGATAGACTCCCTTACCTACTGGGCTACGGAATATCACCTTGATGGTTTCAGATTTGACCTCATGGGCATACATGATGTAGATACCATGAATGCCATTCGTGCGGCTCTCGATAAAATCGACCCCGATATTCTCATATACGGTGAGCCTTGGACAGCAGAGGCTACTCCCTGTCCGAAAGCAACAGCCGTTCAAGGCAATATGAAACTTGTTTCGGAAGAAATAGCCGCTTTCAACGATAAAGTCAGAGATGCCATCAAAGGCAGCTGCTTTAATGCGGCAGACCCCGGATTTATTCAAGGTGCAGGCTATGAAGAAGCCCTCAAAGGCGGTATTCAGGCAAATTCAACCACAATGGCAGGCGACAGCCAATGGTCTAAACAGCCCTCCCAAACCGTCACATACACCTCCGCACATGATAACTACACCCTTTATGATAAGCTTGTTAAATCCGTCAAAGGCGGTTCGGGCTACGGAAACAGATATGATGACCTTGTTGCCATGAATAAGCTTGCAGGCGGTATCATTCTCACTTCACAGGGTATGTCTTTCTTCCAGGCAGGCGAGGAATTTGCAAGGAGTAAATACGGTGACGAAAACAGCTATAAATCCGCTACTTCCGTCAACCAGCTCAAATGGCAGAATACCATTACTTACAGCGACATTTACGAATATTACAAAGGTCTTATTGAAATCAGAAAAGCATATTCACCTTTCAGAGATCCCACAAACACCTCCAACGGCACTATCTATTTTTCATGGGGAACATCATGCCCCGCAAGTGTCGTTGCATTCACCATGTACAATAAAATCAATCCCGACAGTGAATGGAATTTCGTTGCGGTAATCCATAATGCCAATGCCTCAGAAAAAACCGTTACTCTCCGCACTTATGACGATGTAACACTTCCGTCGCAATGGGTAATCCTTGCAAACGGCACAAAAGCAGGTACAACCTCCCTCGGCACAACAAGCAGTACCGTTACCGTTCCCGCACGTTCCACAATGGTTCTCGTTGACAAAACAAGCTTTGACAATACAAGCCTTGACAAAAAATGCACTGTCACCGTAAACCACGTTTTAAACGGTCTGAACTATAAAACCGAAACCCTCAAAGGTGATGAAGGCACAAGCTATACAACTTCTCCCCTTTCCGAGCTTATCAGCGACGGCTATAAGTACAGCATCACGGGTTATCCAAGCGGTACTTTCTCAAAAACAGGTGCAACTGTTACCTATACCTACACAACAGACCCGTCAAAACTTGGTACGCTCACCATAAAATATCAAGATGCCGAAACAGGTCAGGCATTAAGAGATGATGACAATTACACCGGACTGATAGGAAATTCATATGGTTTCAATGTGAGAAAGATAAGCGGTTATGAATGTGATACCCGGGAGATAAGAGGCAAATTTGAAAGTACCCCCACTACCGTAATATTGAAATATTATGCAGTCGAACAGGATACTCTCAAAGTGCATTACTATAATTCATCGGGCTGGTCAACGGTTTGTATGTACGTCTATAAAGGCAGTGGAACAAGTGCCACACAGCTTTCGGGGGCATGGCCGGGCAAAGCTATGACAAAAGAAAGTGACGGCTGGTATGTCGGTGAAGTGGATACATCAGACAGTGTATTGTTCATTGCCAACAATAACAATGCAGGCAGTCAGGACCCTACGGGTGTCGGCTCAACAGGCTATACGGTACAGGGTGAAGTATGGATAAAATCCGGTAAAGTCTATCCCACAGGCAAAGTTACGGTAAATTATGTTACCGAGTCCGGAAAACCGCTTGCCAAGCAGGTGCTGAGCGGAATGGCTGACGGTACAAATAAATATACCACCTCCGCAAAGACTTTTGACGGCTATACCCTTACTGCTACCCCCTCCAATGCAACAGGCATTTTTACGGAAAATACGATAACCGTAAACTATATATACCAAACGGCACAGCCCGCAGAACTTCAGAATACTTCAACACTTTCTTCTACAAACATAACTCTCGGTGATACAATAACCGCCACAGGCTCTGCAACGGGCGGTGTGCCTGTATATCAGTATCAAGTGGTTTACAAGAAAACTTCCGACACCAAATGGACTACCGCTCAAAGCTACCAATACAATTCAACCGTTACTTTCAAACCTGCCTCGGCAACAACTTACGATGTTTGCGTAAAAGTCAAGGACAGCACAGGCACGGTTGAAAAGAAATACTTCACTGTCAAAGTAACGGGCGGTGCATTGACAAACAATTCAAAAATCTCTGCAACAAGCATTACTCTCGGTGATACCGTGAAATTGACGGGTGCAGCGTCGGGCGGTTCCGGCTCATATAAATATGCCGTTTATTACAAAGCTTCTACCGCTTCAACGTGGACTACAAAACAGGATTTCAATACAAATACTTCCGTTTCAATAAAATTTGCCGGCACAGGTACAAAAGATGTATGTATCAAAGTAAAAGACAGTGCAGGCACAGTTGAAAAGAAATACTTCACTGTCAAAGTAACGAGCGGTGCATTGACAAACAACTCAAAAATCTCCGCAACAAGCGTTACACTCGGAAATTCCATCACATTGACAGGTGCGGCTTCGGGCGGCTCCGGCTCATATAAATATGCCGCATATTACAAGAGTTCCTCCGCTTCTACATGGAATACCAAACAGGAATTCAATGCCAATAACTCCATTTCCATCAAGTTCACGGGCAAGGGTATAAAAGATGTATGTATCAAAGTCAAGGACAGCTCGGGCACAGTGGCTAAAAAATACTTTACAGTAACAGTTAAATAAACGACAAAATACAGCCGCCTGCAAGGACACAAAAAAATCCTTGCAGGCGGTCTTTTCTTATAATACAAGCGGGTAACACAATGAGTAATAGGACAAATTTTTTCAAAATCCAACACAATTTTTTATTTTTACGCAAAGAAAAACCGCATGAACATCAAGCTAAAAAGCCTGTATTCATGCGGTTCTGACGGAGGACAAGGGATTTGAACCCTCGCGCCGGTTTCCCGACCTACTCCCTTAGCAGGGGAGCCTCTTCACCACTTGAGTAATCCTCCACGATAACCAATACGGTGAAACTATTATGCATTATGAATTGAAAAGTGGCGGAGAGGATGGGATTCGAACCCATGTGACGTTTCCGTCAAACGGTTTTCAAGACCGCCTCGTTATGACCGCTTCGATACCTCTCCACATATTTCCGCTGCAGTGCTTTCCCTGCAACGTTTAATATGATAACATATTTAACTTGATTTGTCAATAGTTTTTATAAAAAAATATATATTTTTTATTTTTGCAGAGCTTCTGTAAGGGCTTTGGCGAGCTGGTCGGGGCATGATGTGCCACGAAATCCGCAGGGTATGCCTTGACATCTTGCTATTACATCTTCTGCTTTCATACCCTCAACAAGTGCTGCTATTCCACGGGTATTTCCCATACAGCCGCCATTGAATTTTACATTTTTGACGATACCGTTTTCTATTTCAAAATCGATTGAGCGTGAGCAAGTTCCGTTTGTCTTGTAGGTATGTTTCATTATATTTTTCTCCTTTGTCAAAAAGACCGACACCGTTTATGGTATCGGTCTGAATTTATTTATCAGTCGCTTGTATAGGGCATGAGTGCGAGGTATCTTGCACGCTTGATTGCTACTGTAAGGTCACGCTGATGTCTTGCACAAGTGCCTGTTACTCTGCGGGGAAGAATTTTTGCTCTCTCGGACACAAAACGACGAAGTCTTGATATATCCTTGTAGTCAATGAATTCAACTTTATCTACGCAGAACGAGCATACTTTTTTACGACCTTTACGACCGTTTCTGCGGTTATCTCTCTCAGGTCTTTCTGCCATGAGTAGTTCCTCCTTTACTTAGTTATCAAAAGGGCAGGTCCTCATCTGACGGCATTGCACTGTAATCTCCCATATCACCGTTGGAATATGACGGCTGAGGAGGTACAGGCTCCTGCCTTGAGGTCTGCTGATAGTTATTATTTGGCTGATAATTATTTTGCTGATAGCCGTTATTATAGCCACCGTTATTATTACCGCTGTCCGGCTTTGAATCACAGAACTCAACATTTTCGGCAACTACGTCTGTCGTATAGCGTTTAGTGCCGTCTTGAGCCGTATAGGAACCCGTCTGTATTCTTCCCGTAAGAGCTATTCTTCTGCCCTTGCTGAAATACTTGCATATAAATTCTGCCGTCTTGCCCCATGCAACTATATTGATAAAATCCGCTTGACGCTCCTCGCCCTGCTTTACAAATGCACGGTCAACAGCTATACTGAATCTCGCATAAGCCATTCCGCTTTGAGTATATTTCAATTCGGGATTTGCGGTAAGTCTGCCAATCAAAGAAACATTATTCATTTTTTCTGCCTCCTCAATCAAGCTTCTTTTTTGATAATCATAGAACGGAGAACACCGTCTGTGATTTTTGTAATTCTGTCGAGTTCTGCAGGGAATTCTGCATCTGACTGGAAGTTAAAAAGCACATAATATGCATCTGTTTCCTTGTTGATGGGATAAGCAAGTCTTCTCTTGCCCCACTCGTCAACACTTTCAACAGTACCATGCTTTTCGATAAGCTTCTTGAACTTCTTCACAGTTTCGGCAACAGCTTCTTCACCAAGTTTAATAGAAATTACGATAACTGCTTCATAAGAACTGATAACTGCCATTATTATTGCACCTCCTTTTGGACATTTGCCCCTCTTTGCAAGGGGAAGGAATATCGCTTCAAGTCAAGCGACTTAATAATTATAACACCCTTAAACCCACTTGTCAAGACATATTTTCACCAAAAAAACCTTTATTTGCACAATGCAAAATCCACCGTGCCGAGTGCGATTTCTGCCGATTTCACTTCTATTGTCACAATATCGCCTATGGAATAGCTTACTCCGCTTTTTCTGTCTTTTGTAGTGGTAGTGCCGTTATACTCAAAATATGCCTTTTCATCTTCCGTCAAGTTCACAAAGCCCTCTATGCCGTTTTCTATTGCCACAAACAAGCCTTTATTTGTAATGCCCGATACTACTCCCTGATGTATCTCGCCAATGTGCTTTGTCATATACTCCGCTGCATAGAACTTTTCGCTGTCACGTTCCGCACGCATAGCCCTCAATTCTCTGTCAGATGACATCTTTGCAGACTCCTTTGCAAAGCCGTCAAACTTTCTCTCTATCTCGTCAACAGGCACTCCGCTGATTAAATCCGTCAATATTCTGTGTATAGATGTATCGGGATAGCGTCTGATGGGAGAAGTAAAATGACAGTAATCTTCAAGTGACAAACCGAAATGCCCAAGCGGTCTGTAATCATATCTTGCCTTTGCCATTGAACGCAATACTTGTGTAGAAATCAATTTAGAATAAGGCGTTTCCTTTGCGGTATTGATGAGCGTTGCCAAGTCTGTTTGATGTACGCCCTCTTTCAATCGTCTGACATTAAAGCCGCAAGCCGCTGCCAAATTAGCAAGCGTTTCAAGCTTTTCGGGCTCGGGGGCTTCATGCACTCTATATACAAACGGTATGCCTGCACTCTTTGCATACAGTGCCGCTGCCCTGTTTGCCATTATCATAAACTGCTCAATCAATTCCTCAGCCTGTCCCCTGTCACGCTCGGAAACATCTATACAAACT
The DNA here is from genome assembly GCA_900317795.1 of uncultured Eubacteriales bacterium. GTDB lineage: Bacteria > Bacillota > Clostridia > Oscillospirales > Acutalibacteraceae > UBA1213. The sequence goes on from ONIF01000034.1 coordinate 19,264, forward strand.
CCGTTTTCGTCAAGCACAAATCTTAATTCCGTACTCTCTATTTCAAGCTCTCCACGCTGTTTCGCCTTTGCTTTGAGAAGTTCCGCCAATTCCTGTGCGGCAAATATTTCTTCATACACTTCCCCATACTTCTCTTTGATTTCAGCACTTGCCGTTCCGTCTATTATCTCATTGACTTCCGAATATACTCCCCTCACTTTCGACACAATGACACTCTTTTCAAATCTGTAATCAACCAATTCTCCCTTTTCGTCAAGTGTCATAATTGCCGAAAATGTCAGCTTTTTCGTGCCTGCATTCAGAGAACAGCACCCGTTTGAAATTTCAACGGGCAACATCGGGATAACTCTGTCCGCAAAATAAACAGATGTTCCCCTGTCCATTGCACTTTCATCAAGTCTTGTACCCTCTCTTACATAGTGCGAAACGTCTGCTATATGCACGCCCAATTCCCAGCCCTTTGCAAGCTTTTTCACCGAAATTGCATCATCAAGGTCTTTTGCGTCTGCACCGTCTATTGTAAATATCGGCTCATCTCTCAAATCCAATCTCTTTGCAATTTCCTCATCTGTAATGGGCATGGCTGCCGCAAGTGCCGCTTCACGCTTGACGGGTACAGTAAATTTTGTGGGAATGCCTGCCCCGTCTATTATCGCATCTGCACATATTTTCGCACTGTCAGCCCTGCCGTATATTTTGATAACCCTTGCATATATTTTCTTTGTCTTTTGGTCAAATGCAACTGCCGCTTTGACTTTATCGCCGTTTTTGGCTTTCAGAGAACCGCCCTTTACTATCGGCAAAGCGTGGGCAAACCCCTCATCAGCCTCAATAAATCCGTCTTTATTATGCATGAGCGGATTTTTCATATAAACGCCCGTTATGACACGAGTGCCTTTTTCAATAATCTTATGCACCACTCCGGCAGGTCCTTTTGCCTCCATTGTGATATTCTTCAGCAAAACCAAATCTCCGGGCATTGCCCCTTTATCATCTGCACCGTGTATGAACACATCTGCAACGCTTTCATCTTCGGGCTTCGCAAAACAAAATCCTCCCGAATGTCTTACAATCGTGGCTTTTAAATATCCCGCATTTTTCGGCAAGGCAATTTTCTTTACCCTGCCCTCTTTCAAAGTCACAATATCGCCCATGCTTTCAAGATACGAAACCGCATTATTAAAGTCCTCCGTATCCATTTTGGACATCAGCCACAATTCTTTTCTCTCAACAGGCTCACTCTGCCCGTTCAAAATTTCCATTATCAATTTATTATCTTCTTTATTCATTTCATTCTCCTTATCACATAAGTTTGATTTCAGATATTTCTCCCGAAAAATCTTTCCACTTTATCTCTCCGAAACATTTCTTCAAATACTCGTCAATATGCTTTTCAAAAACAAGTACATCACAATCAATATGCAGATATTTTGTATCTTTATCTTTGACTGCCAAGAATATTGTATCATCACTCAGCTTTATTTTATAAATGTTCTCGCTATCGGAATATAGAGGTTTTTCGTCACCATCATGCAGAATTTTGGGAACACTCGGCTCTGTTCGGTTATAATGCCTGTTTTCTTCGGACAAGTCAAGCTTCCATATACTTTTTATCTCCAATTCCTCGAACTCTTTTATAACATTAAAAAATAATCTTAATGCTTTTTCTTCATCATTTTCAGTCTGTTTCAATATAATATTGGCATATCCCATAAAAGAACTGCAATTATATTTTCTTCCAACGAAGAATTCCGTTATCCGTAAACAGCCTTTCATATTGATTTTCTATGACTGCACTCCGATACCCCAACAGGAATGTATGCATATCAGATAATTTATTTGAACCTATATACATGGGAGGACGAAGTTTTATTTTTTCTGTCAAATCAAATATTGTATCCATAATATCACTCTGTCATAAACAAAATGCCAAGCGTTCCCGGACCGCAATGTGAAGAAATTGTACAGCTTGCACGTTCTATGAATATCTCCGTGAAGTAGTGCAGTTTGTCAAGCTCATTCTTGACTATTTCAACATACTTTTCACCTATGCCTGCATGAGTGATGAAAATTTTATCGTTTCTTATATTTTCATATTTATCAAGCTGTTCATGCACATACTGTATCAGCACATTCTCTAATTTACCCCTGTATTTCTTGCCGACTGTCATTGAACCGTCATTATTATTGACTTCTATGCTTGGCTTTAACTGCAACAGATTTGCACCCAGCATGGCAAGCGTCGAACATCTTCCCCCTGCCCTCAGATAGTCCAATTTATCTATGACAAAGCTTGTGTGACATTTCGGCACGAGTGCCTTTATTTCTTCGGCTATTTCGGGGGCTGTCATGCCTTTTTCAATTCTCTTTGCCGTTTCTATCACAAGATGTCCGCTCCCCGATGACAAATTACATGAATTTATCGGGTATAAATGCCCGTCAAACTCCTGTGACGCTGTAACACAATTCTGATATGACGAAGATAATGCCGAACCCAAATTGATATGTATTACATCATAGCCGTCGTCTATATAGGGCTTGAATATGTCTATATATTCCTGCGTATTGATTGCAGAGGTTTTCGGGAGTTTGCCCGTCTTTGCAAAGTTCGCATATATATCATCGGGCTTAATGTTCACCCCGTCATCATAACTCTTTTCATTCAAAATGATATGCAGGGGTATCAATTTAGCCTTGCACCTCTCCAAAAGCTCACCCGACACATCACACGTACTGTCTGCACTCAACAATATTTTTGCCATCTCTCCACACACTCCTTTATCCGTTCTGCATTTTTTTCTTTTGTCTGATGTCCGTGCCGACAAATTCTATTCTCTCCATTGTGCCTATAATTCTCGATACGGTTCTTATATCATATCTTTTTTCTATATCCCCCAATGAAAGATTAGTGCTTATAATTGTCGGCTTTGATGTCAGCATTCTTGAATTCAGTATATTATATAAAACCGATGATTTATATTTTGTATCAACTTCCGCACCCACAGCAGGTCGCATTCCAATATATTATTCAATATATTGCTTTCGTTATTCTGAGAGCCGAAATACTCTTTTTCTATCTGCTTGAGTATGACGGGGGCTGATACATACAGCACTCCGTAACCGCTGTCAATCACCTCTCTTGCGATTGCAAGGGAAAGATGTGTTTTTCCCAGTCCGGGACCGCCCTGCATTAAAAGGCTTTTGGACTTGTTGGAAAAACTCCCTGCATACTTACGGCACATATTCAGCACTCTCGACATTCTCACATAATCGCTTTCTTTCCCTCCCGAAGATGACTTTGAATAATACTCCAAAGAGAACGTGTCAAAGCTTGACAACTCCAAAGGTGAAGTTTCATTCAGCTTTTGATATTCTATATTCCTGCACAGCTTTTTCATGCACTCACACATTCTGTCATCTGCATATCCCGTATCTTTGCACTTTTCGCATTTGTACCATATTTCAAGATAATTGCTCGGAAATCCAAACCCCGCTATAATATTTTCAAGCTCTTTCTGAGCTTTCAAATTGCTTGTTTTCAGCTTCTCCATTTCCTCTTTGACGTTTCCGCCTTTAAATATTATCCTTGCAGTCATGATAGAAGTCTTTGCAATATTTCTTTCAAGCTGTTTCGCCCTCTCGGAACGGGCATACAGCAGTTCACGCCTTTTTTCAAGTTCCTGTTCATTCCTGATACGCTGTTTTTCAAGAATTGCCCTTGCCTCCGCATAAGTACTGTTTGAGTATCCCAATTCAATTCCACTCCTCACTGTCTGCCGCACTTTTACTCTCGTATGCCGCTATATCATACGTCGCTTTATAACTGTCACTTGATTTCCTGTTTTTTTTGTTTTTCTTCTCTTTGGCTTCCTCCGCACTCGTCACTCCGTTTTCGTGCCAGTCCTCCATTATCTTTCCCATATAATTATAATTCAGTTTTCCCGTATTGTTCACGCATTCCTCATAAGCATTCCTTATCATGTCCTCACTGCACTGCCATTCATTCAGCCACAAATCCGCATATTTACTTTCCATTTTTGTAGGAGAGTGGCTGTTCTGTTCCAATATCTCCTGAAGCCTTTTGGCAGTATTTCCCCTCTCCGTCAGATACTGTATCCGTTCCTCCGCACTCTCAAGAGTTAAAATCTCCCTTTCACTCCAATCCGCCGCTATTGCCTGTATATACTTCATACTGCATTTTCCTATGCCTGCCGCATACTCCAACATCATTACTATCACTTCAACAGGCAGTCCATAATACTCATTGATAAACAGCAAAGTTGATTTATCACTTTGACTGATTATTCTTCCAAATACGCTCTCCGCCGAATCCATTAAATACGCTATACTCGCATCACTCAATATTCTTTGTGCCGTGTATTGTGCATCGGGCTTTTCGGGTCTTAATATCACTATCTCCTTTTTAGGTGCTTCTTCACATTTTTCGGGCTTGACTTCTTCACTTTCGCCCGTCTGCATGACACCCATTTCACACCAGTACTGCATACAATCCTTTACATCTGCCGCCTGCATATTCAAAGCTTTTGATATATCCTCAATTTCAAAAGCTTCTCCCCAATGCCTCAATACCCACAATATCACTTTAAGCTGTGCCGCACCCGACAGCTTTATTTTTTCATCAACTATTGTTGACGGTACTGCAAACACGCTTTTCCATACTTCACAATTTATCCTGTACTCCATTTTCTACACTCCATTATACATCTTTACAAAGACTTTATCAACCTATACTTTTCTTGATTTCTTCCGCATATTTCAGCAGAATTTCCCTTTCATTCTCCAATTCCCCGTCTATCACTTTTAAAAGAATACTATTCAGGCAATAGCCTATCATTCTCCCGTCGGTTATCCCCATATTCTTCATATCCTCGCCATTGATTTTCAGCGTCTTTAACGTGAAATCATTATTCTTATTTTTTTCCGCCCTGTACATCTTTTCGAGAAAATCAATATGCCTTATCGTTTCTTCAAAATATGCGGGACTTTGTGCCATTGTGTCAGCCCTCTTTAATTCAAGCATATCTTCAAACATATCCATGCCGACATTTGCTATATATCTTCTGATACTCTTGTCCGTATAAGGTCTTACATCATGGTATTTCACCAATTTACACACATCTTTTATTGTCTTATTATCGCTTTTCAGCCTTTTCAATTCACTTTCCGCTATTTTTTCACTAATATCGGGGTGTCCTTTGAAATGCCCTACGCCCTTTTCATCAAGTTTGAATGCAGACGGCTTTCCCATATCGTGAAACAATGCCGACAATCTCATAGTCTTTTCGGGCTTTACCCCTGCAATCACTTTTACGGTATGTGTCCACACATCATATATATGATGAGGGTTTCTCTGTTCAAACCCTATCATTTTTCTTACTTCGGGCAATATCTCCCCCACCACATCTCCGTATTCCAGCAGAACTTTTTCTGCATTCTTTCCGCACAATATCTTTACAAACTCGCTCATTACTCTTTCAACAGATATATTTTGAAGCAAACAGGCATTTTTATGTATGCTTTTAGCCGTCTTTTTCTCTATCTCAAATCCAAGCACACTCGCAAATCTCAATGCCCTCAATATCCTCAATGCATCTTCCCCAAATCTCCTGTCGGGACTGCCTACACATCTGACAATACCGTTTTTTATATCCGTCAAGCCGTCAAAATAATCCTGCATTCCCCTCTTTTCGCTGTATGCAAGGGCATTCATCGTAAAATCACGCCTTGCCAAATCTTCCCTTAAATCCCTTACAAATGTCACGCTTTCGGGATGTCTGTTATCAAGATAATCTCCGTCTGTTCGGAAAGTCGTTATTTCATAGTTTTCTCCGTCAACTCTCACCGTAACCGTGCCGTGTTTCATGCCGTTTTTTATGATATTTTCAGCACCAAGACTTTTCAGCGTTTCTTCGGGCAGAGATGATGTGCATATATCCCAGTCACTCGGCACTTTTTTCATTACGCTGTCACGTATGCACCCGCCTACCGCATACGCTTCATATCCGCTTTCTTCAAGCCTGTTGATTATTTTTCTCACCGCCAACGGCATTTCTATCTTCATCATTTCACCTTCCTAAAAATAAAGCACCTCCAATGAAAACTACATTGAAGATGCCTTGTTTCATTATTTTTTATACAGACATTAAGCCTCTGCGGAACTCTCGGCAACACTCTCTGCCGAACTCTCGGCAACACTCTCTGCCGAACTTTCAGCAACGCTTTCTGCCGAACTTTCAGCAACGCTTTCTGCCTTTCTGCCGAACTTTCAGCAACGCTTTCTGCCGAACTTTCAGCAACTGCACTCTCTTCCGTATTTGACGTTTCAGCCTTGCTTTCAACAGAACTTTCCGTTGTTTCGCCTGCCGTTGAATTTTCATCTTCGGAAATTTCCGAAACTACCGATACTTCATTTGACGTTTCGTTTACAACGTTATTTCCGTCAGACCTGCCCGAAAGTCCGAAATACGAAAGTGCATTCAAAAGCACCACAAGCACAAAAAATACGATTGCACAATATTTCGTCACTCTTGCAAACAACGCATCAGCCGTTTTAGCCTTGCCTCTTTTAAGGAACGAATCCGCACCGCCTGTAATAGTGCCAAGTCCCGAATCGTGTCCCTCCTGCAATATGATAACGATTATCATTATCACCGAAAATATCAATACCAATGCTCCGACTATGATTTCCCAAATTCCCATGTTCTAAAATCCTCCAATTACTTTATACAATGCTTTTTTATAATACCACATTCACAAAATAAAATCAAGCCATTTATTAAAATTTCACCACTTTTTTATTCATAAAATTTTATTTCCCCGTTTGGTAAACGTCACTGAAGTTTCCTTTCGTCATTCCGAGGAACGAAGTGACGAAGAATCTTTCAAAGATTCCTCGCTTCGCTCGGAATGACATAGGGCGATTTATTTTGTCGTTTACTTTAACCGCAAACAATTATGCATTATGCATTATGAATTATGCATTAAACTTCATCTGCTCTCCGCTTTCGTCACCTCTGGGGAGCTGTCCCATTGACGGAATTGTTTTTACTCGGTATCTGTCGGGATTGGAAAACATTCCCTCTTTATAAACTTCCGCTGTCATTATTCTATGCCCCTTTTTCAGCTTAAACAATGCCACGCCTTGTGTATTCCTTGATGTTTTCGCCAGCAAATCCGCTGACTTAAATATCAATATCCTGCCCGATGACGATTTCACCATGATTTCACATTCATCACTCTCCGCATACACGACAGCCGACAGCTTATCTTTATCGGAATAGGCACCCGTTAATTTCTTTCTGTTCGTCTTTGTGGCATACGACTCCAAAGGCACTTTTGCCGTCTTGCCGTTCTCGAAAAAGAAAAATACATACCCTTTATAATCCTTTGTGGGTATCATGTATATGGCATTCTCCCCCTCGTCAAATTCAAGCTTTGACGGGATATATTCTCCCAATACACTTGCCTTTGTATCGCTGAACATCGGGGCTTTTGTTTTATAAGCCTGACATTTATCGGTGAAAAATATCAAGTCCGTATTATTTGTCGTTTCAAAGTGCTGTAATATCCCGTCACCCTCTTTGAATTTATGCTCTCCGCCCATTCTCAGCGACAACGGTGTTATTTTCTTGAAATAGCCCTCTTTCGTGAAAAACAAATTCACTGCATAATCGGGCACTTCCTCAACAACTTCTTCTTCCTCCATCTCGTCAGCGTATATAATCATGCTTTTTCTCGGCTGTCCGTACTTCTTGATGATAGTTTCCAACTCTTTTATAATAATCTTCTTTATCTTTGCCGTACTGCCGACAATCTCTTCCAACTCCGCAATATCCTTTTCAAGCTGTCCGATGTCCTCTATACGCTTTAAAATGTACTCTTTATTCAGATTTCTCAATTTAATTTCCGCTACATACTCCGCCTGTATCTCGTCTATGCCGAAACCTGCCATTAAATTCGGGATTACCTGCATTTCTTCTTCTGTATTCCTAATAATTTTAACTGCCTTGTCAATATCAAGCAGAATTTTTTCCAAGCCCCTCAATAAATGCAGTCTGTCACGCTTTTTATTCAAGTCAAAATATGTTCTTCTCTTGACGCACTCGATACGAAATGCCGACCACTCGTTTAATATCTCTCTCACACCCATGACTTTCGGTGTGCCTGCTATCAGTATATTGAAATTACAAGCAAAACTGTCTTCCAGCGGTGTCATTTTATACAGCTTCTGCATTAACTTGTCCGCATTGATACCACGTTTCAAGTCTATTGTAATTTTCAAGCCGTCTATGCCCGTTTCATCTCGTATATCCGCAATTTCCTTTATTTTTCCCTGTTTCACCAAGTCAATGATTTTTTCAATAATCGCCTCTGATGTAGTCGTCTGAGGAATGCTTGATATGTCGATACAGTTTGCAAACTTGTCATAACTGTACCTGCCACGCAACCGCACACTTCCTCGACCTGTTTTATAAATATTCTCTATGGTTTTTCTGTCATAAATTACCTGTGCCCCGCCTGTGAAATCGGGGGCTAAAAGCGTTGACATGATGTCAAACTTTTCATCTTTCAGCAAGCCTATTGTTGTCCTGCAAACTTCCTCCAAGTTAAACGAACATATTGAACTTGCCATTCCGACTGCAATTCCCGTATTGGCATTCACCAAAACTGACGGAAATGCAGCAGGCAACAATGTCGGCTCTTTCAGCGTATTATCATAGTTATCCACGAAATCAACGGTATCTTTGTCAATGTCATTAAAAAGTTCATTGCATATACTGTCCAATTTTGCCTCTGTATATCTTGATGCCGCCCATGCCATATCTCTGCTGTAAAACTTGCCGAAATTGCCCTTTGAATCTACAAACGGGTGCAGAAGTGCTTCATATCCTCTACTTAATCTCACCATTGTGTCATATATCGCACTGTCACCATGCGGATTTAATTTCATGGTCTGCCCTACGATATTTGCGGATTTTGTCCTTGTCGTGCCAAGCAACCCCATTTTATACATTGTATAAAGCAGTTTCCTGTGTGACGGCTTGAAACCGTCTATTTCGGGTATCGCTCTCGACAGAATCACACTCATCGCATACGGCATATAATTTTCTTCTATCGTGTCGGCAATTTTCTGTTCTACAATCTCGCCTGCCCCTGCAATATACCCTTGCATTTTCGGCATTTGTCCGCTTGATGTTGTTTTCTTTTTTCTCGCCATAAATCCCTTTTACTCCTCAAAAAATATTATCCTGCTATATATGCCTGTTCTATGCCGTTTTCCAATGTTCCGTCAACCAATATGGAATGTCCCCAGAACATATCGTCATCGTCATAGAAAACCTCAAATCCGTTTTCATCAAAACCTATTGAATTGAGTACCATTCTTTCGGCAAATTTTTCTTCGGTTATCTCGACAAATTCTTCATCATCTTCCAGACTGTCCTGCAACCAGTCATTTGCATTGTCCGTTAATTTCTCTGCCGAAAATTCCCTTATCCTTTTATCCCACTTATCAAACTCCGATATAAATTTTTTAAATTCACTGATTAATCTGTCAACAGTTTCTTTGTCGTTTATAT
>ONIF01000474.1 GCA_900317795.1 uncultured Eubacteriales bacterium
CACCAGTTTCCAAGTTTTAGAGAAAAATAAGAGGTTAGTGATGAGAGCAAGCAAAAGAAAGAAGATTTTTTGAAGAGATGTGACCATCCTCGAAAGCTTCAAAAAATAATTCCTGCCAGATGGTCATGCCGATGACAAAACGTGATTGCTGAGGACTGCTATGAACTAACGAGAGAAAAGTATCATCATAAAAAGGCAAAATAGTCATAAAGGCATACAAAACCGTAAGTAAATTTGTCAATCGTTCAATTCCCACTTTACTTCGGAGCATATATGCCCCGAAAGACCAGAATTTCTTTTGTTCGTAATAAGCCACTTCGATATTCCAACGCATAGAATAAACAGTCAGTGGAAGAAATTGTACATCTGATTTTGCAAAAAGTGATGCTTTGCCCAAGTCAGAAACGGTAAAATCAAAATTCAGTTCATCAGGAGATTTCGTGCAGATAAAAAGTCTTTGAGTGCCGTTCTTTGTTTTGGTAACGATTGCGTGAACAGGCATATTGCCCAAAAGTTTTGTGATGACCCGACGGCTGCCGACGGAATAATCCGTGCCATCTACAGGTGAAAACTCAAAGTCATTAAAAGACAGTTTCTTTCCTCTTACTTTTGGTCTGCCTTTTTTGCCGGTTTTAGCAGGTGGCAGATCATATAAAGCGGTATCATACCTGACATTGCATATCAGGGCAAGATTGTCGTACTGCTGCGGAAGTTCCGTTATTTCCACTTTCGGATACCAGCTGTCACAGCACAGACATACATTCCTTTGACTGCCGATCATGTCCATGACTTCTTTTACCATATCGGCAGCCATAGCCAATTTCGTTTTTTCTTTTGTCCACATTCTGTAACTGACAGGAAACGAAAGGTAACGTATAACACCGTTATCAAAAACAGGTATAGACATCATGATACTGACAAAACAGTGACCGTTCAGATAATTGGAGCCGTTGTGTCCAGCATGGTCGAACAACTTTGTACGATTTTCAAAATGTTCACCATACTTTTCTGCCATCGTATCGTCTATGGACAAGATGATCAAATCGTTAAGAAGTTTGTCGGGAATTAAAGATAAAGCTATCCTGACCATATTTTTCATCCATTGTGACAAATCGATTCTGCTCTCATTCATCGTGAAATAGTACGAGTTCAGTTTGGTATCCGATATGTCATCGATAAAGTGTTCGAAATTGTAGCTGATGCTCTGAAATCCATTCAAACACAACACAGACAGTAACAAATCGAACAGATGTTCCTTTGTATGCTTGCCTTCGGCAGAAAATATTTCAAAAAATGCCTTTTTGCTTGCAAATAATACTTGTTTGGGTGTATAATGCTTTCATGTGAATTACTCCTTTCAAGGTCACAATGGTTTGTGTGGTTACTTACCATTTTACATCTTTTCGGAGAGTAATTCACTCTTTTATTTTTTCAAAACTTGGAAACTGCTGATATATATCATAAATGAAATCATTATACTTGTCAATCTAAAAAATATGTACAATAGGTAAACTTTTTGTGCATATAAAAACAGCCGTCACTCAGACGACCGTTTTTATGAATTGATAGCCTTTTTCTTTGATTATCTTTCTAACAACTTTGTCGGGAATTTCCTTTGACATCTCTGCATACACTTTTCCCTCTGTATGACTTGCCCTTACACTCGTCATACCGTCAATTTCTTCCAATGCTTTCTGTACTGTCGCTTCACAATGTTCACACATCATTCCTTTTACTGCATACACTTTTTGAATGACCTCTCCGCTTTGCGATATATTCGTAACAGCATTTTTTATCTTTTTATCATGCCTTTCATCAAACAGCCTGAACAAATTCAGCCTTAACGCATTTGTCACGACAAACACGCTTGACAAACTCATTGCCAATGCACCAAACATAGGTGTCATGCCTATTCCCCAATATGCATAAACTCCTGCCGCCAGCGGTATTAAAAGCGTATTATATATCAATGCCCAAAAGAGATTTTCCAGAATATTTTTATAAGTCTGCCTTGACAGTCTTACCGCTGCCGCAACGTCTGTCAAACGGCTTTTCATCAATACAACATCTGCCGAATCTATTGCAATATCCGTTCCCGCCCCTATCGCAATTCCCACATCTGCCCTTGTCAGTGCAGGGGCATCATTGATACCATCTCCAACCATGCCGACTTTACCTCTTTTTGACAGCCTTTTGATTGCATTTTCTTTTCCGTCGGGCTTTACATTCGCTATCACTTCATCAACACCCGCCTGCTTTGCAACCGCCTTTGCCGTTAGTGCATTATCTCCCGTCAGCATGACCGTATATATTCCCATGTTTTTCAATTCTCTCACAGCCTTTGCAGAGTCCTCTTTTATTGTATCTGCAACCGCTATGATTCCAAGCAATTCACCGTCTTTTGCAAATAACATAGGTGTTTTTCCCTGTTCGGAAAGTTCATTTGTCTTTTCAATCACTTCACTTGAAACGTCAATTTTTTTCGATATAAAATCCACACTTCCGCCAAATATCTCACAGCCGTCAATTCTGCCTGTCAAACCGTTTCCGACAAGTGCCTTGAAATCCGTCACTTCACCTGTTTTTACATCACCTTCATATTCACACACAGCCTTTGCAAGAGGGTGTTCACTTTTGCTTTCAAGCGTCTTTGCATAGTACAGCAATTTTTCATTGAAAGAAATTACATCTGTTACAGACGGCTTTCCGTTTGTGACAGTACCCGTTTTATCAAGGGCAATTATCTGTAATTTGCCCGTTTCCTGCAAAGCCTCAGCCGTTTTGAAAAGTATGCCGTTTTTTGCCCCGACACCGTTGCCTACCATTATCGCAACAGGCGTTGCCAATCCCAATGCACACGGACATGACACCACCAATACACAAATTCCCCTTGCCAATGCCGTTCCGACACCTGCCCCCAATAACAACCATACGGCTATTGTCACCACAAATATGCCCGATATTTTATCGGCAATTTTTGCAACAGGTGCTTTTGTAGCCGCTGCATCACTTACCATGGAGATGATTTGTGAAAGTGTCGTATCTTCGCCTACTCTCAATGCACGGCATTTTAAAAATCCCGATTGATTGATAGTGGCAGATGTCACAAAATCCCCGACAGTTTTATCAACAGGAATACTCTCCCCCGTCAAAGCCGAT
>ONIF01000071.1 GCA_900317795.1 uncultured Eubacteriales bacterium
TTGCAGAGCGAGAAAGAAAGAGCCAACACCGAGCAGAAAGCAAGAGAACAGGCTGAAACCATATCTGCAATGCTGTCTGAACAGGTAGAACAGCTTAAAACACAGGTTGCTAACCTGACCGCAAAAGCAAATAAAGCTGATGAATTGCACAATGAACTGTCGGAATTAAAAGCCGCATATTCGGACAAAGAAAAGGCACTTGCTAATGCTGAAATCGCAAAGGATACAGCCGTAAAGTATGCCATAGCCGATACAGCAGGCAAATATCAGCGTAAAATAGACGAAATGCAGATTAAAATTGATGAAATGCAGACAAAACAGGCTGAACAGCTTGCAATTCTCTTTCAGGTAACAGGAAAAGATAAGAAAGAATAATAAAAAAGAGCCTTGTCATAACTTATGGCAAGGTTCTTTTTGTTTTTTTCCCTGTTCCGCATTTTTTGTGTATGCGACAATGTATCATTTTATTTTTGGGATCTGTTATTTTCCGTCATGTTTTGATACATCTTCATCAATTCGGCAACACATTCACTTTCGGTCATCTTGATAGAAAATCCGTAAGCCTGCATAACAGCTTTATCGTTGGCTTGGTGGGCTTTTCGGAGTTCGGGGGGCATGGTGGTTTCGTCATAGAGGTCGGCAAGAGAGCTGTCGGGATATTTTGCACGAGCGTCAAGAATAGCCTGTGCCGTCTGTTCAATTTTAGCTTTCTGTTCGGGGGTGGGGTTGCACCACGGAAAATTATTGTACACTACACTGCCTGAATATTGATATCTCATTTCCAATCTTCCACCAACAGCTCTCATCCAAGCATTATGAACGTTTGAAATGAGTATTCCGAAATGATAAAGAGTTGCATTAGGAATTATTAAAGCACTTCCATTTACAATTACTTTTGGCGAAACATAAGATAACGGAATATATCTTCTATTTTCAGAAGATACTTTTGGAACAGCAATCATATCAGTAGCCGGCTGTCTTATTTCTCCAAACAAAGTAGGAGTATTTGCAAGAGCAAGCGTTTGCGGTCTGTTGCTTGATTTCCTAAATTCAGCAGTTTGCTTTATTCTCTCCTTGATGATAGAAGATTTATTTAACTCTTTTGGTGATGCGTTCACAAGCCAAAGACACCAACGGTCTTTATTTTGTATCAATTCAGCACCGCCAACGTATTTACGGATAAATTTTTTGTTATCACTATTTTCTTTTAGTATTTCCTCTACATCTTCTTTATTTAAAATCAAATGTCCGTCATCAATAGGCATACTTCCATAAAAGATTTGGGGAGTAATTTCTTCAAGCGTTTTACTTCTGCTGTTAATAATAACTGTTGGAGCATTTACCAAATAAGGATTTATATTATCAACTAACTGAACTCTGTCAGAGTTATAAAGTTTGTTATTTTTTTCTTTAATAGAACTAAAACCGATAATTACACAATGTACACTTGCTTTTAATGTTGCTTCACTATCCCAACGAAAAGTACGATATGCAAAGTTGATATAAATTCCCAATTTCATAAGTTCATTCCAAAGAATAGGTACTTGTTCACCTTGTGTTATCGAATTTGTTGAAACAAAAGCTGCTTTGATAGTACTATTTTTCAATAAATCTGTTGCCTTCCTATACCAACCTGTAACATAGTCTAAATTGCCAATACCCTTAATTTTTCCAAATACATCTACAAGATCTTGCTTTTGTTCTTTGGACTGTTCCTTTTTACCGACAAACGGGGGATTGCCCATGATATATGTCAGCTTTTCTTTCGGCACGACTTCTTCCCAATTTATGCGGAGTGCGTTGCCCTCTGTGATGTTCGGATATGACTTCAACGGCAAAAATTCAATGTTCTGATTGATAAGTTCCTCTGTTGCGTGCAACATTTGACTTTCGGCTATCCACAATGCCGTCCTTGCAACCGTCACCGCAAAATCGTTTATCTCTATGCCGTAAAACTGCGAAATGCCTACTCTTATCGGATTGATAGCCTCGCCCATCAAAATTTGTCCCTGATACTGCAAGGCTATGCTTTCATTTTCAAGTTTTCTCAACGACAAATAAGTTTCCGTTAAAAAATTTCCCGAACCGCAGGCAGGATCAAGAAATACCAATGCAGACAGCTTTTCTCGGAACATCTCCAATTTTTGATTTCTTGTTTTCTGCACTTTTATCTGTGCAATTTCATTAAGTTCCGCTTTCAGTTCATCAAGAAACAACGGATCAATCACTTTATGGATATTCTCGATTGACGTGTAGTGCATACCGCCACTTCGTCTTGTTTCGGGATTGAGTGTACTCTCGAACACCGCACCGAAAATTGTCGGGGAGATTTCCGACCAATCAAAACCCTCACTTGCGTGATGTATCAGCAAATCGACAATTTCTTCCGTAAATCTCGGTATTTCTATATTTTCATCTGCAAACAATCCACCGTTCACATACGGAAATGCCGCCAAATCATCATCCATATATGGATCACGGTTTTCGGGCTTTGTGTCAAGCACCTGAAAAAGTTCTATCAATTTTTTTCTGACTTCTGATACAGGAAATTTACTCAAATATCTTCCAAACATTTCATGCTGTCCAAAAATATTTGCGTCCTCTGCATACAAGCAGAATACCAACCGCACACACAGCATATTCAACGATTTCAGCGTATGTGGATCATCAGGATTTTTGTACTGTTTCAGAATAGCGTCATACAGCTTGCCGACAAGTTCACCTGCTTTTAAGGAAATTTCCATTTCCTTTTTGAGATTTTCATTTCCCGTATTTACAAGGAATTGCAGACGGTAATAATCTTTCTCCAAATCTTTCAGAAAGATTTGTTCAGGTTCGCCGTTGGGCTTTTCCATGTCATAGACGAGAAATTCTGCAAAGTTACAGGTAATTATCCATCTTGGGTGCTGTGACAAGGGCAGTTCGGTAACATATCTTTTAGCTTGCTGAAATGGTGTCAGAAATGAACCGTCAGACTGCTTAATACCTTTTCTCAAATCCTTGCCTATACTTTTCTGTTCAATCATAACTTTTGTCGATTTGATATATCCGTCAATAAATGAAGTATGGTCAAGATGAACCTTATCCTCAAAGCTGATGAATTCAGCTATATTTTCGACACCATAAACACTCTGTAACAGATCCATCCAAAACTGTTGTGACTGACCTTTTTCATATCCTTTTCCTTGCCATCTTTTTGCAAATTCCTTTGCAGATTTCGATTGTTCTTTTGAATTAAGCATACAAATCACCTCACATTACAAATTATAAAACAACCTTTTGAGATATTTCAATAGATTTTTTATTTTTTTCCCTGCTCCGCATTGTAGTTCAATTCGGCGGCACAGAAGAAAAAAAAAGGAGGAAAAGAAAATAAAAGAAGGGGCGAACCTCCAAAAACGTCAATTTTCTTAGTGTTTATCGAGTTTTTCGGGGTTTTGGGGACTGTTGGGATTTGTGGTAAGACATTGTAGGGATTTGTGGTAGGACTTTGTAGGGATTTGTGGTAGGACATTGTACTTTACAGCTACAAAGATTTTTTGATTATGTTCTTGACTTTTATGTCTTTTTAGAATACAATGTTATTGTATTATATAACTACAATAACGGAGGTTGAATTTATGAACAATAATCCCACATCAACTCCCAAGAAAACGGTTTACTATTCATCGGAAAAAAGCACAACTATTGTCGATGAAAACGGAGTTGTAAAAGAAGAAAATCAAGAAAAAACTGTTAAGTCGAGGTTACCCAAAGAACCACCATTCGTCAAGCTGTATTTAGACTGCCTGTCGAAATTTAAAGATGTGCAGTTCAGTTTTAATCCTATTTTGCTTGAATTTCTGAAAAGAGCAAGCTATGCAGACGAAATAACGGAAAGTTGTGGCGGTGGGCAGGTACTCTATCTCAACAAAAGGCTTAAACAGAATATTGCAACAAAATGTAATGTAAGTCTTAATAGAGTTGAACACGCCATAACAGAATTTGTCAAAAAAGGCTATATGTTAAGAATAGATGTCGGAACATATCAGTTTAGTGCAGACTTATTTGGCAAAGGTGAATGGGCAGATATTTATAAAATTAGAAACATACAAGCAAAATTTGACTTCGCAACAGGAAATGTTATTGCTCATATCGTTAGAGATGAAGAAAAAGAGATGAATAATGCAACTGATGAAGTGGCAAATCAGAGTAAAGAGGAAATTGAAAAGCTGAGAAATAAAGGTGCTTAAAAATGATAAATCGAGAAAAGATACAACAGGCAAGACGTGTGGATTTGGTAGCTTACTTAATAGCCAAAGGCGAAAATTTAAAGCGTGTTGGAAAGAATTTCACGATTGAAGAACACGATAGCTTATACATCAAAAGCAATATGTTTGTATGGTATTCAAGAAATCAAAAAGGCAATCCTATTGACTTCTTGATGTGCTATTACAATATGCCGTTTCAAGAAGCTGTCGAGGAACTCACAGGCACACCGTTAAATGATGTTCAAATACCGTCATATAAGCCACCAGAGCCACATATAAGGGCAGATAATGAGAAAAGGGTATTAGGATACCTTTGCAAGAAAAGAGGGCTTAAAAATAGCCTTATATTTGATTTGATAAAGCAAGGAAAATTATACCAAGATACCAATGGCAACTGTAATTTTGTCATAACCGACTGGCAAGACAATTTTGTTGGAGAAGAAGTTGTCGGCACAGGAGATACGAGATACAAACTAATTTCAAGCCATAGTGGATATGGATTTCATGTGACTTATGGTGATCCTAATGAGGTTACAGACGTTTTATATTTTGAAAGTGCTATTGATTTATTGAGTTGTTATCAAATATATCAAGAAAAATTTGTCCACCATCTATTTGTCAGCATGGGAGGGTTAAATAGTAGTGTGATAAATGAATTATACCGACTACAACCAAGCTTAAAACACTGGTTATGTGTTGATAATGACATCGCAGGCACAAATTTCATCACCGCTATGAAACAGGAAATCAAGGGACTTCATACCTTTCAACCACCACAAAACTACAAAGACTGGAATGAATATTTATGCGGAACAGGGAAAAAAACAAACTGAAACAGACTTGTTGTTTTACGGGACACAGAAAAATCTCCGTAAAACTGCTCAATACTGTTTCTGAACGGCTCTGAACGCTAAACAGGAACATAGACGAAAGAAAATCAAGTTGATCCTTGCTATTCCTTATCCTGAACAGGCTGACGAATGGGACAGGTCAGATGTTGATGAATATGAACGTATCAAGGCACTTGCTGATGAAGTGGTATATATATCAAAAGAGAAGAAAAAAGGCTGTATGCACAAAAGAAATCGCTACATGGTAGATAACAGTAGCTTATATGACAAGAAAATCGGGTGGTACAGCTTATACGGTGGAATATGCACAACAAAGCAACAAAAAAATCTGTAATATTGCTGAAAAATAGATAGATGATATAAAAAAACTTATGCGGAACAGGAAAAAAAATAAATATCAAGGCTAAAAGGGACAGGGAAGTTTTATTTTTCCCTGTCCTTTTGGATCTGTTGATAGACATAGAGTGTGGCATAGCAATCAGCAATGCTATTGTGTGCATTTTCAGAGTGACTGTCCCAATCGTAGTTGTAGTAGTCAGCCGCAGTAATTAATTTCTGCCATTTGTAATCACCGAAGTAATCACTCCATTCCCCGTAAATTTCGGCAAACTTTGTCATTACGTCTATAAATTTAGTGTTTTCAGATAAAATAAGACCGTTGTAATAGAGAAAAGACAAGTCGAAATGGGTGTTATACCCGATAATTGTTTCTGCATTATACACAATCTTGTTAATTTCCTTGATTTTTTCTGATATTTTGGGTGCATTTTCTACCATTTGGGGGCTGATACCGTTTACACGTTCAGCAGATGTCCATGATGTAGCTTTTGGCTTGAAATAACTGTTAAACAGCACACTTCCCTCAATATCTATGATTGAAACCTGCAATAATTCGTCTTGTTCAGGGTTAAGTCCTGTTGTTTCGGTATCAATTACAATGCCTTTGTGTTTAATTTTGCTTTTGATTTCGGGAATAGTTCTTTTGACATATTCCTGTCGTTCAATTTTTGCAAGACGTTGTTCTTTCAATCGCTGACGTTCTTCTCTTGCTTTCCTGTTTTTGCGTTCCCGTTCAGGTTTAAAGAAATCTTCGAGTTGTTCATCGGTGGCTTTGCTTACTTCATCAATACTATAATAGATATAGTGATAACTGCAAAATTGATTTGTCCATAACTCTATTCCTTGTGCAGTATCTTTTGGGAGGAAACCTTGTAATGCCCATTGCCTTTTTGTTTTATAGTTTGGATATTTATTGATATTATACACTTTCATAGTTGTTTTCCTCTTTTTATCTCCATGTATTACGTATGTAACACGTTGTATTTTTGCGTGTTACACGTCAACAAACACACTTTTTTATCTGTATTACATAAAATTACAACGTATTACACAATGTAATACATAATTTGCTTGATTATTTTCTTCTCTTATTTCTGTTTGCAACTTCAATGCGAAGGTCTTTATCCGTAGATTTGTCAATCAGTTCGTCTGTACTCATATAATTGCCATATCCTATCTTTTGAAATTCCTGTCTAAATTCTTTGCGTGTTGCTTCCGAGCAATTTGCAAGGGCTTGATTTATTCTTTTGTGAACATCCTGACGTGCAAAGTATATTCCCCATTCAAAGTCTTTGTATGTTTTAGTATCGAGATGTTTTAAGCCTAAACGAGGGTGTTCAACCTCTATTCCATACTTGTTGCATATCTTTTCCAAAGTTTCATTCATAGCGTGTTCCCACTGAATTTGTGCAGTCTGCTTTCCCTCTTTGGTATATCCCATCTGTCCAAGAGCCTTAACAAGACCGTTCTGCTTTGACATTCCGTTCTTATAGCCTGTCGCAACAGGAATATAGTCAAGGTGCAAGTGCGGTGTAGCTTCATCAAGGTGTAAATATGCACCGATACACTCAAAACTACTGTTTTTCTCGCAGAAAGCGTTGTAGAACTCTCGGAGAATAGCTTTGTGTGTTTCCAAAGGAATATTATCGTTCATTCCCCCGACTTGCACAATCATTTCATATACGGGGTGCTTTTTCTCGTCTTTGCAAATATGACGGTAGTAATCTTTTATTTTTCTATCGGCTCTTTTTTGTCGGTTATTGTATTCTTCTAATGCCTGTCCAAAAATGCGTTTGTATGCTTGACTATGTTTTTCATCTGCCCAAATTTCATTCAGAGAGGAACGAGAAGTGTCGATATGGTCTTGCGAAGATACGACATAATCTTTGCGTATATTGTGTTCTCTATGTGCCTTTGAACCGTTGTGTGTGCTTATTCTAACAACCATTAAAATCACCTCGCACACATTATAGTATATAATGCAGTTTGTGTCAACAGCATTATACTACTTCTGCAACAGCCACTTATAGTATATACCAATCGTGGCAAACAGACCGCTATGTCAATGATAGTATAACTAAAATCGGCTGTTGTCGAAGTAGTAACGCAATACTACTTTCGACACTTTGTATCAAAAGTAGTATTGCGTAAGGGGGGGACACCCCCCCTTAACTCCCCCGTTGTAACCACCACCTTTTCTTTCTCCTCCACTTTTTTCTTTCACGTCTGCTGTCATTTTTTTTGCGGAGCAGGGAAAAAAATAAATTTGTGTGGCGGCTGTTTGTCGCATTCTTTCTTCTTGACAAAACACTATCGGTATGTTATATTTTTTGTAATACGCTTGTAATACGTTGTATTTTTGCGTGTTACATATTTTTTTCTTTAGGAGGGCGAATTATGGAGGAATTAAAGGTGAGGTCGTTTAGAATATCGGAGGAAGTATCGGCAAAATTAAAAGAACTTTGCGATAATTTCGACAATCAGAACTCCGCATTGTCTGCTTTAATCAATGCCTATGAAGTACAGAACGCAAAAGCAACGCTGATTGACAGACAGACCGACATATCTGACTATGATACGCACATACAAGCTATTCAGAGTGCTTTTTTGAGGTCTTTGGAGATTAATGAGAATGCCGAGAAACGTATTAGAACCGAGTTTATCAATCTGCTGAACAGCAAGGATCAGACCATAGTGCAGTTGCAGACGGAAAAGGCACAGGCTGATGAACAAGTCGAGAAATATAAGTC
>ONIF01000112.1:0-7268 GCA_900317795.1 uncultured Eubacteriales bacterium
AAAATCCGAAAATGAAGAAGTGCTTGTATTGGGTGCATTCGGGTGCGGTGCTTTCAGAAATCCCCCCGAAATCGTTGCAGATGTCTGGGCAAAGGTCTTGCAGGATTATCTGTATGACTTCAAAACAATAGAATTTGCCGTGATGTCAAATCCCTCAAAGCCAAGTGATAATTTTATTGCATTCCAGAGAACTTTTAAAAAATACTTCAAGTAAAAAACAGGCTGTCACATTTTTCCGTGACAGCCTGCCGTTTTTTTTACAAGAATGAATAAATCGGTCCTTCATAGTCGCATTTCCCGAAACCAAGCAGAATCAATCCTATTTCGGGAAAAAACAAATTCAACAAAGCAAATCCCATGTTTTTTCCGTAAGCCTGAGCCATTCTCACCATCAGCATTATAGGGAATATGTAGTTTATGATCGGTATGATGGAAAAAAGGAACTTCCAGCCGTTGCCGTAAACGATTTTTGCAATTATGTAGCTGCTATAAAAAGGGACAAGAATTTTCCAGCCGTCCTCGCCTGCCTTTTCAAAAATCTTCCAATAGGCTATGGTGCATATCACTCCAAGCAGTAAAAATGTTACAAGTATGGCAATAATCAACCATGACGGCACGGCTTTCAATAACTCCAGCAATGCTCTCGCTTCCGCTTCCGTCAGAGTACGGCTTGAACTGTCCGAGTAGTTATACATTGAATTTAACAAATTGTACATAAAAAGCCCTCCAAAAAATTTCCGTATATATCTCTGTTTATTATATTATAAAAATACTTTTTTTGTCAATATTTTTATAGTAAACGACAAAATAAACTGCCCTATGTCATTCCGAGCGAAGCGAGGAATCTTTGAAAGATTCTTCGTCACTTCGTTCCTCAGAATGACAAAAGGAAATTTTCAGTGACGTTTACTATTTAATATATATTTCTGCACATTTCGGCATTTTATAAAATATTACTATTGAAAAATTTTATCAATAGTAGTATAATATTTTTAAATAAAAGAAAAATCACATAATTACAAATATTTTCAAGGAGATGGTTACAATGGGAATTATCAGAGCAGCTTTAAACTCAGTAGGCGGAACTTTGGCGGATTCTTATCTTGACGCATACCGCCCCTATCACATGGGACCGAGAACGGTTGTTGCACCGGGCGTGTTTGCCGATGACGGTACAGGCAGAAATACCAATACCAAACGTGCCAACAACGTCATTTCAAACGGCTCCAAAATATTCGTTGACTCCAATCAGCTTATGTGTCTTGTTGATGGCGGAAAAGTTGTTGACTACTCTGCCGAACCCGGTTATTATACCGTTTCAAATTCTTCTGCCCCCTCGTTCTTTAACGGTGAATTCAAAAAGACCTTTTCCGACGCTTGGGACAGAATTAAATTCGGTGGAAACCAGTACAAAGAACAGAGAGTTATTTATATAAACCTTCGTACAATGGAGGGTATCAAGTTCGGTACAAAAACTCCCGTGCCTTTCTTTGACGAAAAATATCAAATCGACGTTGCCGTAAGGGCTTTCGGCACATTCTCTATCAAAGTTACGGACTACTGGAAATTCTTCAATGAAGTTATCCCCCATGAGTGCATATTTGAGGGTGCAAGCCTTGAAGTTGACGACTTCCTCAATGATACTTTCATGTCGGAATATCTCGGTGCATTGGGCGAGGCTCTCAGCAATATGTCCGTTGAGGGAATACAGCTTTCAAGAATACCCACTCAGACAGGCAAACTCTCTCAGTACATGAGAACCGCTCTCGACCCTGTATGGGGCGAAAGCAGAGGTCTTGAAATTGTCAATGTCGGCATTTCAAGCATTACTTATGATGACGATACAAAGAAACTCCTCCAAAAGAGAAACGAAACTGTTATATACAATGACCCGAGCATGAGAGAAACCTTTGTGCAGACATCTATTGCAAGAGGTATCGAAGCGGCAGGCTCCAATCCCAACGGTGCAGGAAATGCTTTCATGGGAATTAACATGGGCATGGGTGCGGCAAGCGGATTTATGAACAATTCCTCTAACATGAATATGCAGCAAATGCAGATGCAGCAGCAACAAATGCAACAGCAAATGCAGCAGGCAGCAGCCCCTGCAGCAAACAGTTGGGATTGTTCATGCGGTCATAAGGGCAATACAGGTAAATTCTGTGCGGAGTGCGGTGCAAAGAAACCCGAACCGGCAGGTGCATGGAAATGTATATGCGGTGCAACCAATACAGGCAAGTTCTGTGCGGAGTGCGGTGCAAAAAGACCTGATGACGGCAAATGGACCTGTTCATGCGGTGCTGTTAATACAGGCAAATTCTGTGCCGACTGCGGTGCAAAAAAACCTTAAATCAGAGTGGAGTGTGGAGAGTTGAGAGTGGAGTTTTTCGGCTCTCTGCATAAGTTTACAATTCAGCAAAATTATTCAGACCTGTTTAAGAATGATATGCGAGCTTAAACAGGTCTTTTCAGCAAAAAAACTTTGTCTTTCAGTTGCGTGAGTGATTGAAAGACATACTTGCTTTTTAGGGAAAACGGAAATTTTTGTCAATAATGTTCTTTTACGGAAAAATTATAAATTTATGGATAAATACAGGAGGACTTTTTTGAATGGAAACAATAGCCTATAAATGTATCAACTGCGGAGGACCTTTGCAGTACAGCCCCGCTAAATTGAAATTTACCTGCGAGTACTGCCGAAGCGACTTCACCGAAGCCGAACTCAAAGCCCATTGGGGTGAACTTGATGAAAATTTGAATCGGGAGGCTGTGGAAGAACCCGAAACCACTCCCGAAAATCAAGATGATTTCTCTGAAAATACGGTCATCTATTCATGTCAAAACTGCGGTGCGGAGATAATGGCTGAAAAAACCACTGCCGCCACTTTCTGCATATACTGTCACAGCCCCGTTGTACTTACCAACCGCCTTACAGGTCACTATAAACCCGATTTGGTGATACCTTTCAAGATTTCCGAGGAAGATGCCAAAAATAAATTTTTCGAGATGTGCAGGGGAAAGAAATTCCTGCCGAAAAAATTCCTGAAAAATGCCGAACTCGATATGATAAAGGGCGTATATTATCCGTATTGGATGGTGGATTCTCTCAAAGACGGCAGAGTAGATGCAACCGCCAAAACTGTCCATACTTGGCATGAGGGCGATATGAGAATTACCGAAACCAAAACTTACAGGGTAATGCGTGCAGGAAAGATAGATTTCAAATGCTTTCCGCATTCCGCACTTTCAAAAGAAGACCATAATATGATGAAATATGTAAACCCCTATGACGACAACGAAATGAAAGACTTCTCTATGGCATATCTTTCGGGCTTCCTTGCGGAAAAGCGTGACACCGAAAGAGAAACCGCTCAGCCCGAAGTTGATAAGGAACTTGTCGGATATGCCAAAAAAATCTACGGTGAAACAATGTCCCAATATGACAGCTATAATATAGATAAAATCGACCTAAAAACTTTAAAGGAAAATTGGAAATATGCCTTAATGCCCGTTTGGATGATGACTTTTAACTATGAGGGAAAAAACTATCTCTATTCCATGAACGGTCAGACAGGCAAAACTTATGGTGAACTCCCCTGCGATAAGGGAAAATTGGCACTTTTCGGAGTGGGAATTTTTGTGGTACTGATGATAATAGGAATTATTCTGGGAGGATATTTTTAAGATGAAAAAGTCAAAGAAATTTCTTTTTACAATATTGACATTTATGCTTATGATAACAGTATTGTCATTCGGCTCAATCATCGTATCTGCGGATTTTGAGGAATACGATGACAACAATACATCGGTTGTACAGACAGCAGCTTATGATGATGAATATTATGACGATTATTATGATGACGATTACTATGACAACAATACAAGCTCATACCGCAGGGGAACTGACTGGTTCAGAACAATCGGCACTTCTCTGCTTGTAAGCGTGATAGGCTCTGCTGTGGCTGTCGGAATTGTTTTCAGCAGATATAAATTCAACGGCAGAACCGAGCCTTATCCCTATAACAGAAAAGCCGCTTTGGAACTTTCGGCAAGTGAAGATGTCCTTATCCATACAGACATTAAGCGTGAAAGAATCGAAAGAGATAGACGTTGAACCCCCCAAAAATGAAAAGGAGGTATTTATCATGAAATTCGAGGCAATGCCCATAGCGACTGAAAAACAGATTATGGAAACTGAAAAAGCCGCATATAATATATGGCGGAATTATTATAAGGACATTTTCCCGAAAGAACAAATTGAATATATGCTTAAACTTTTCCACTCCAAAGAGGCTGTCAAAAAACAGATTGCCAACGGATATATACACATGTCACTTCTGCTTGACGGTGAAGTGATAGGATATATGTGTTACTATGTAAAAAATGACTGTTTATATCTTCCAAGACTTTACATAAAGCCCGAATATCGCAGGCAGGGTTTAGCAAAACAAGCTGTCGCCCGTCTTGAAAAACTGCTTCAAAATCCCGAACATGAATTGACACACATCAAAAAAATACGTCACAACATCTCAAAGAAAAATACTTTTGCGGTAAATATATACGAACATCTGGGCTTTAAAAAAATACGTGAGGTGACCGTGGATTTCGGAAACGGGTTTACCTCTGACGACTACATCATGGAAAAAACAATCAACAAGGTGAAATGACATGGGTAAAAAACTCAAAGCTTATATAATTTCCATACAAACTCTGCTTGAAAGCGGTGAGGATATTCAAAATATACAAGCCCTTAAAGACGAATTGCTGACAGAAATATCTTTCTGGCAACACGAAAGACTGATACATCTTTTAGTGACTATTCTCTTTGCACTTTTGACTATGGCTGTTTTTATGGTACTCCTGTTTTACAGGGAATTGTCCATGCTTATACTTCTTGTCGCCCTGCTTTCACTGATGATTCCCTACATAAGACATTATTACATACTTGAAAACGGCGTACAAACTCTTTACACTTTCTATGAGGAACTGACTAAACGTCAAGGATTGATTCCAAAAAGTTGTATTCCCTCTCTTACAGGCGTTAAAATTAAAAAACAAAAATAAAATATCGGGACTTCTCTTTTCATGGAGAAGCCCCGACTTTTTTCATTTCTCATCTTCAACAGACACATCTACATATTGTTTCTTTTCTTTTGACTTCTTTTGAACACCGTTTATGGCATCTCTTACAAAAGCCGACATTCTTATGACGGAAATCAAATCCCACAATCCGCTGAATATCAGTCCTATTCCTATCAGTATCATCACGATATTGGCAATTCCAAAGGGCTTTGTCAATGCAAGTATTCCCAAAACCGCCATTACTACCGCACCCAAAAGCTGTATCCACCATCTTGACGAGCTGAGTTTCAGAAAATCAAATGCATACTGCACTTTTATTATCGCCATGACAAGCAGGATTATGGCAAGTGTCGTGTCTATCATACTGACAAAGAAGCTTGGATTGACAAGGAAAAACATGCCAAATCCCAGCATTGCACCTCCCTGCACAAGTCCGAATGAACCAAATGCACTCTCTGCCCTTGCCATGAAATACTTTACAATTCTGATAATCCCCCATACGCACAATACAGCACCTATGCCCTGACATATCAGTCCGTTGATCGTATTCGGAAATATTACCATAAGTATTCCCAAAATCACCATTGAAGCATTCATGATAATGATTTCATTCTTTACCCCTTTTATATTTCCACGTACTTCGTCCCATATCGGTGTATTACGATTTTTAGCCATACAAAAAACACCCCCTTTTCAATCATATATCATTAAATCAATTATATCACGGCAATTCGCAAATAACAATATTTTTTCCAAAAAACATATAATCAAGACGGCAAGCCTTTTTTCAAGACCTGCCGTCGCTTATTCTATACGTTATCTCAGACTGCCGAAACCTTTACTGCAAAGAATTTCTTCGCAATAGTGCCGTCTTTATCCTTGGTTTTTACACAAATTTCATAATCCGTTGCAAGATAGGGCTTTACGGAAACGCTTGTATTGGCAGAATAATTCTGCTTGACAGTCCATTTTGTATCGGATTTTTTCTTGTAAAGCACTGCATAGGTGTAACCGCCTACATTTTTCAGTTTTTTCGGGAAATTGATGGAAGTAAGACCGCAGTTGTAAAAAGCACCGTCTTGAATTGTTTCAACCGAATCGGGAAGATTGATACTTGTCAGCTTGACACAGTTTTCAAATGCATATTCACCGATTTTTGTGACGGTATCGGGCAGAACAACTTTTTCAAGCATATTGGCACCATAAAAAAGATAAGACGGAATTGCCGTTACTTCTTCGGGTACTGTCACAGTCTTTACAGGTGCATTACGGAAAATATACGAACCTGCCGATTTCAGGCTTACGGGATAGCTGAATGAAGTCATTTTTGAACAGCCGTAGAAAGCATATTCACCGATTGATTCAACAGTGCTCGGAATGTTGATACTTGCAAGATTGGAACAGCCGTAAAATGCATGGCTCTTGATTGCTTTAAGAGTTTTGGGAAGTGTCACACCTGTAATGCCTGTATTCTCGCAAAAGGCATAACTTCCTATGGCAGTAACGGTCTTGGAGTTGATTTTTTCGGGAACGGTAACTTTGGCATTTGTACCGGTGTATTTTGTAACGGTAACGGTGTTGTCGTCGGCAACGGTGTATTCAAAATCACCGTAGGTTTCCGCAGCACCGACCGTAATGCTTGTACCGGCAAAATCCGAAATGACAGGGGCACACAAAGCCGTACCCGTCACCATTGCCACCGCCATTGAAACGGCAATGACTTTTCTCAATACAGTAGATTTCATGCTCATTTTGATAAACCTCCGTAAAATCATAGTATGCAGTGTGTCTGCGATTTTTATTATAGCACACCTATCTTTCTTAATAAATAGGGAAAAATGGCATTTTTTTGAAAAGAAAATCGGATTTTTTCTATTTTTTCGTAATCTGCATTGAAAGGCATGAAAAAAGGCACCTGCCTATGAAAGCAAGTGCCTTTTATTAAATCACTTAACTGTTATTGTGAAGTACTTTTTAACAACTGTGCCTGCATTGTCCTTAACTTTTACACATATATCTTTTGTGCCTTTTCCGGTGAACTTAATGGAAGCAGAAGTTGTTGAGGAGAAATCCTGTTTTGTGCTCCAAGTGTCAGAGGAAGAAGCCTTATAGAATATTGCATACTTGTAAGGAGAAGTACCGCCTGTTGCGGCACATTTTACAGTAACGCTGTTGCCGAGAGTAAC
>ONIF01000112.1:7342-7677 GCA_900317795.1 uncultured Eubacteriales bacterium
GATGTTACTTTTACTGTGAAGTACTTTTTAACAACTGTGCCTGCACTGTCCTTCACCTTTACACATACATCTTTAGTGCCTGTGCCTGTGAACTTAATGGAAACAGAGGCTGTTGTGGAGAAGTCCTGTTTTGTAGTCCAGGTTGAAGCGGAAGAAGCTTTGTAGAAGAAAGCGTATTTGTAGGGAGCTGTACCGCCCGTTGCAGCACCTTTTACAGTAATGCTGTTGCCAAGTTTAACCGATGTTGCAGAAACGGTTGAGTTATTTACAAGAGCAGCAGCCGATGTTACTTTAAGAGTGAAGTACTTTTTAACTTCTGTATTGGCACTGTCCTT